>JAPPFU010000187.1:247-8772 GCA_028875085.1 Chloroflexota bacterium | reverse complement strand
GCCCCGACGCCGCGAAGGCCAGCAGCCGCGCCGTTTGCGCCAGCCCGAACGGCGTCGAGCCGATGCCCAGGTCGTCGCCCATCGGGCGGATGAACACACCCACGTTGGCGCCCAGCATCAGCGTGATGGTCATGCCCACCAACGCCATCCCCGCCACCACCACCCAGCCGTAGTAGAAGGGGAGCCGCGCCGCCCACGTTCCGCCGCTGCGCCTTGCGCTCACCCGCCGATTCTACGCGACGGCGGCTCCCTCACTCCCCGAGCAGAACGCGGGCGTCGCCTTGGCGGCGCGTCACCTTCTCGTCGTCCATGTGCTCGAGGAGGGCTAGGGTGTACTTGCGGCTCGTGCCGAGGAGGTCGCGGACATCGGCGACCGTAGCCGTTCCGTGCTCGCGCAGGCGCTGCACCACCTGCGAGGCGAGTGCCTCGTAGGCGGCGCGCTCGAAGACGACGCCCGCGCCCGCGCGCACCACCTTGCCTTGATTGCTGAGCAGTCCCAGCAGCTCAGGCGCGATCGTGGGCGCCTCCAATGGGAAGGAGTCGGCGGCCAGGCGCGCGACGTAGGCGTCCATCGCCGCCTGCTGCTGCGCATCCACGGACACGATGTGCTCTGGCAGGCGCATCGTCTCTCCGTCGTCCGCCGCGGCGCCCGTCGCGGCTAGGCGGTGGAGCACGGCTTGCCCCGCCGCGCCCTTCAAGCCTAGGCGTGAGCGCAACTCCTCGCGCGGCATCCCTTGACGCAATGAGTGCTGCGCGTGGAAGGTGGCCAACGCCTGCTCCGCTCTTGCGGATACGCGCGCCCAACCCGCCGCGGTCATGAGCAAGCCGCCGTCCAACTCCACGGCGTGGCCCTCCTCCGCCGCTTCGCGCGCCAGCGCCGCCGCCTCCGCGTCCGACACGTTGGCGCGCCTGGCGAGCGTGCGCAGGTCGGCCGGCTCACCCGCCTCCAACGCCGTCGTCAGCCGCGCCGAGGCGCTGCCTTGCGCCAGCGTGCGCAATCGCGCAATGACCGCGCCATCCCGCCGGCGGTGGCGGCGCGCGCCTACGTCCACCACCACACCGCCGCCGAGCGTCGCCTCGGACGAGCGGACGACGAATCGGTCGCCGGGCGCTAGGGGCGCCGCCTGCTCCGCCACCACTTGCGCCCACGCCTCGCCGCCCGGCTCCAGCGTCTCCTGCTCCAGCAGGCGCACCTTGGCGGGCGATTCGGTAGTGTGGGCGTGGAATGTCACCGGCGCGTTGTGGCGCAGCGCGCGGGGCGCGTCGGGCAGCAGGCGCAGGCGCACGTCCGCCGCCTTGGACGGACGCAGCCAGCCGGGCGATGTCAGCACCTCGCCGCGCTCCAGTTCGTCCGCCGACAGGCCGCTGAGGTTGACGGCGACGCGCGTGCCGGGCTGCGCCTCCTCGATGCCGGCGCGGTGGGTTTGAAGGCCGCGGATGCGCGCCGTCTTGCCGCTCTGCGCCAATTCCACCTGCTGACCGACCCTGAGGGCGCCGTCGATGAGCGTCCCCGTGACTACGGAGCCGAAGCCGGGCATCGTGAAGGCGCGGTCGATGGCTAGCCTAGGCCGTCCTACGTCCTGGCGCTGCTCCGTCACGTCCAGCGCCTCGTCCATAGCCGCCTTCAGTTCGTCGAGTCCCTCGCCCGTTACCGCCGAGACGGCCAGCACGCGCGACCCGTCGAGCGCCGTGCCCGCCATCGCCTCCTCCACCTCCAGCTGCGCGAGTTCCAGCAGGTCAGCGTCGGCTAGGTCGCGCTTAGTCACGACGGCCATGCCGCGTTTGACGCCCAGCAGGTCGAGGATCGCCAAGTGCTCGCGCGTCTGCGGCATCACCGACTCGTCGGCGGCCACGACCAGCAGGGCGAGGTCGATGCCCCCGGCGCCCGCGAGCATGTTCTTGATGAAGCGCGCGTGGCCGGGCACGTCGACGATGCTCACCTCGCGCCCACTGGGCAGCGTCAGCCACGCGAAGCCCAGGTCGATGGTGAGGCCGCGCTCCTTCTCTTCCCGCAGCCGGTCCGGGTCGATGCCCGTGAGCGCCTGGACGAGAGTGGACTTGCCGTGGTCGACGTGTCCCGCAGTGCCGATGACGTACACAGGCTCAGGATAGCAAAGGGCAGGGCGCCGCCCCCGCGCCTTGCGCCGTCGCTCCCCGCCAAAGTGGTAGCATTCGCCCGCTGCGCGCCGCCCGAACCGGCGCCCGCGAGGAGGAGACGCCATGCCGGCGCCGCTCGTCGAATCCAGCCCCGCCTTCGTGGAGGAGGCCTACCGCAAGATAGACCAACATCTGCGCGCTGTCAGGCAGCGGCTCGGCAGGCCGCTCACCTACGCCGAGAAGGTCTTCCTCGGCCACCTGGACGACCCCGACGGAGCCGAGTTGGAGCCGGGCCGCAGCTACGTCCAGGTGCGCCCCGACCGCGTCGCCCTTCAGGACGTTACGGGCCAGATGGCCATCCTCCAGTTCATGCAGGCGGGCCGTCCGACCGCCGCCGTTCCGACCACCGTCCACTGCGACCACCTCATCCAGGCGCGCGTCGGCGCCGCGTCCGACACCAGCGAGGCGGTCGTCGAGAACAAGGAGGTCTACGACTTTCTGCGCAGCGCTTCCAACAAGTTCGGCCTGGGCTTCTGGGGCCCCGGCTCCGGCATCATCCACCAGGTGGTGCTGGAGAACTACGCCTTCCCCGGCGCGCTCATCATCGGCACCGACTCCCACACGCCTAACGCGGGCGGCCTCGGAACCTTCGCATCCGGCGTGGGCGGCGCCGACGCAGTGGACGTGATGGCCGGGTTCCCGTGGGAGGTGCTCTACCCGCGCCTCATCGGGGTCAAGCTCACCGGCGCGCTGTCCGGCTGGACGGCGCCCAAGGACGTGATTCTGAAGCTGGCGGGCATCCTGACCGTCAAAGGCGGCACCAACGCCGTCGTCGAGTACTTCGGCCCGGGCCTCGCCTCCATCAGCGCCACCGGCAGGGCCACCATCACGAATATGGGCGCCGAGATCGGCGCGACCACCTCCATCTTTCCCTTCGACGAGCGCGCCGCGACCTATCTGCGCGCCACCGAGCGCGCCGACCTCGCCGACCTGGCGCAGCGCTACGCCCATCTGCTTGCCTGCGACCCTGAGGTGGAGGACGCGCCGGAGCGCTTCTTCGACCGCGTGATCGAGATCGACCTATCCGCGCTCGAACCCCACGTCGTCGGCCCGCACACGCCCGACCTCGCGCGCCCCATCTCCGAGATGGCCGCCGCCGTCGCCGCCGAGGGCTATCCCGACCGCGTCTCCGCCGCCCTCATCGGCTCCTGCACCAACTCCTCCTACGAGGACATCTCGCGCGTCGCAGCTGTGGCGAGGCAGGCGGAGGCGCACGGCGTGAAGGTGGCCACGCCTCTGCTGGTTACGCCCGGCTCCGAGGCCGTCCACGCCACCATCCGGCGCGACGGCCAGATGCGCGACCTTGAGCAGGCGGGCGCCACGGTGCTCGCCAACGCCTGCGGGCCGTGCATCGGCCAGTGGCGCAGGCCATCGGTCGCCAAGGGCGAGGCCAACGCCATCGTAACCTCCTTCAACCGCAACTTCCCCGCCCGCAACGACGGCAACGCCGCCACGATGAACTTCATCGCCAGCCCCGAGATAGTCCTCGTCTACGCCCTCGCCGGACGCCTCTCCTTCAATCCCCTCATCGACGCCTTGGGCGAGAACGGCGGTGCGTGGAAACTGGACCCGCCCGGCGAGGCGCCCGACGTGCCCCCGGACGGCTACGCGGGGCGCGGCTACGGCTACCAAGCGCCCGCCGAGGACGGCAGCGACATTGCGGTGGAGGTTGACCCCGCCTCCAATCGCCTCCAACTGCTCGAACCCTTCGCGCCGTGGGACGGCCAAGACTTCGAGCGCCTGCCCGTGCTGGTCAAAGCGCAAGGCAAGTGCACCACCGACCACATCTCCCCCGCCGGGCCGTGGCTGCGCTTCCGCGGCCACCTCGACAACATCAGCGACAACGCCTTCATCGGCGCCGTCAACGCCTACACGGGCGAGGCGGGCCAGGGCCTGAACGTCGAGACGGGCGAGCGCGGCGCCGCCTTCCCTGCCATCGCCCGCGACTACAAGGCGCGCGGCCTGTCGTGGGTGGTCGTCGGCGACGAGAACTACGGCGAAGGCTCCAGCCGTGAGCACGCCGCCATGAGCCCGCGCCTCCTCGGCGCGAAGGCGGTCATCGTCCGCTCTTTCGCCCGCATCCACGAATCCAACCTCAAGAAGCAGGGCATCCTGCCCTTCACCTTCGACGACCCCGCCGACTACGACAAGGTGCGCGAGACCGACCGCGTCAGCGTCCACCGCCTCGCCGACCTCGCCCCCGGCGCTCCTGTGCGCGCCACCCTCCACCACGACGACGGCTCCGCCGACGCCGTCACCCTCCGCCACACCATGAGCGCCGAGCACATCGCCTGGTTCCGCGCCGGCGCCGCGCTGAACATCCTGGGACAGGGCGCGGGGTAAGGAGCCGCACAACCCAAAGACGCAATGAAACACCGAGCGTCAGCATGACATAGCCAGGCTGTACGACTTTACGTCGGCAGAGGCGGGAGTCGATACCAGCAAGATATGAAGTTGCTGGTTAGGTATTTACCTCGATTGCGTCCTGGCCGAACATCGCACGATGATGCATATCGTGCATTTCCCGGCATTTCTGACACCACCGTTCTTTATCACTATCTAATGTTACGACAGTTCGTCCTTTGTGAGTATTACACAAAGGGCCAGGATAATCCCAGCTTCCGTTGTTGAGATGAACTACCGCTTTACCTTTATCTTGAACTCTTTGCTTTTGCCGCTTCTCATCTTTATTGGTCAACTCAAGAACACGCTCTACTTGAGTTGCAATTTGTGCCGTCTCTTTGAACGTGATTTCAAGTGCACTGTTAGCATCACCATACGTTTTAGATATAGAGTCAGCAATGGTGTCTACCATCCCAGCATGAGCTGCTAACACAGAAAGACTTGTCAATGTGTTTACACCTGTGCCAGGGCACCGGCAGTTAATCACAGCCTCCATTTCAGTGACGTTTCCTGTTGGGCTATGTTCAATCAGGTGATTCAGCATGCGGCCTATGTCATCGTCCAGCGAACGCCCCCAATCTCTATAACCGGTTTCAAGAGGCCAACATGAGGTTCGCCCAGATGCAACTATGGCGAGTGCGTCTCCGAAGCCAGGCGAGATATTCGCCTCTCCAATTGCAGCAAGCATATCCGAAACTTTTGGTGGAGAGTCTTCCGCTGTTGCCTCATCTGGCATCGTAATAATCTGCAATGCCCAAGAAAACATGTACGCGGAAGCAACCACTGCAACTTCGAGAGCAGTCGTGCCAGCATAGTGCGAGCGTATAGCGCTCCCCACTTCAATAAGCCATTGGAAGTCCTCAGATTCTCCTTCGCTCTCACTCGCCATACGCGCAGTCACGATAAGAGACGAAATCAAATTCTCCGTTCCGGTCGAATTTAGGTCGTAGTCGCCATCGTTGCTCACGGGAAATTCAAATAAAGGGAAAACCTCTTCCGCTTCCCCTGTGAGACAAACCTCAAAGATTGTCTCCAATAGCTCTTTCGTAGCTTCGTTCATGTCAGGACCCAGATAGACTTGCCTCGCCTCTGATGTGGCTACATTAAAAGCATATATATATGGGCGAGTGTGTCAATCCCCTCACCTCTCCTTCGCCACGGCCACCACTCGCTCGAACACCTCGTTGCCGAGCAGGCGGCCTCGCTCCGTGAGGAGCGTGCGGCCATCCTCGCGGGCGAGCAGGCCCAGGGCGGCGCACTCGGCGAGCGCGCCGCCGAAGCGGGTCTCGATCGGCTCACCGAAACGGGCGGCGAAGTCGGCGTCGGCGACGCCCTCGTTCAGGCGCAGCGCCATCATCAGGTAGTCGCCCATCGCTGCCGCGCAGTTCAGCGCCTCCCGCTCGCTCACCAGCGGCGACGCGGCGACGGCGCCTGCTGCGCCCCCGCCGTCCGGCGACCAGCCCGCCGCCGCCTCGACGTAGGCGCGCGGCGAGCGGAGCGTGGCGAAACGCGCGCCCGCGTCGCCCATCTCCTGCAACGGGGGGAGGCCGTTCGCCCACAGATAGGAGTGAGCGCCGGGGCCGACGCCAAGGTACGGCTTGCCTTGCCAGTAGGCGAGGTTGTGGACGCTGGCGCGCCCCGGCTTCGCCCAGTTCGACACCTCGTACTGCACGTACCCGGCGTCGGCGAGCACCTCCTGCGCGAGGCGGTACATCTCCGCGCCGACGTCGGGGTCGGGTTCGCGGAGGCGGCCCGCGGCGACGTCGGCGGCCATAGGCGTGCCCTCTTCCAGCGTCAGCGCGTAGGCCGACACGTGGTCGGGCGCGAGCGCGAGCGCCTCCTCCAGCGTGTGCTCCCACGACGCCACCAGTTGGCCAGGCAGGCCGAAGATGAGGTCGATATTGAGATTGTCGAACCCCGCCTCGCGCGCCGCCATGACGCCCGCCTTCGCCTGCTCGGCGCTGTGGCGGCGCCCCAGCAGGCGAAGCTCCTCGTCGTCGAGCGATTGCACGCCGATGCTGACGCGGTTGAATCCGGCGCGTCGGATGGAGGCGAGGCGCTCGCGCACCGTGTCGCCGGGGTTCGCCTCGAGCGTTACCTCCGCGCTGCGCGGCAGGTCGAAGGCGGCGCGCACGGCGCGCATCAGGCGCGTGAGGTCGCGCGTCGGCAAGTAGGAGGGCGTGCCACCGCCGAAGAAGACGGAGCGCAGCGGCGGACGCTCCAGCGCCTTGCCCCATCCGGCGATCTCGTTGGCGAGAGCGCCGACGTAGGAGGGCATCAACGCCTCGATGCCTGCGTAGGTGTTGAAGTCGCAGTAGGGGCACTTGGACTCGCAGAAGGGGATGTGGACGTAGAGCGCCAATCCGGAGCGCGACGGGGCGCGGATGGCGGTCTTGCGGGCGGCGTCGGCCATAGGCGCGGATTATAGGCGCGTCCCCTTTCCGCGCACCCGCCTCACACGTTGAACAGGAAGTTGACCACGTCGCCGTCGCGCATCGGATACTGCTTGCCCTCCTGGCGCAGCAGCCCGGCTCGGCGCGCCTCCGCGAACCCGCCCGCGCGCATCAGGTCGTCGTAGGCGGTCACCTCGGCGCGGATGAAGCCGCGTTGGATGTCGGAGTGGATCTTGCCCGCCGCCTCCACCGCCGGAGCGCCGTCGGGGATCGTCCACGCGCGCGTCTCGTCCTCCCCCGTGGTCAGGAACGAAACGAGGCCCAGCAGGCGGTAGCAGAGGCGCACCATCCGGTCGAGGCTCGGCTCGCCCGCGCCGAGCGACGCGCGGAACTCCGCCTCCTCCTCCGGCGCCATCTGCGCCAACTCCATCTCTAGCTTGCCGCACAGCGCGATGGCCGCTATGCCCGGCGCGGCAAGGCGCTCGGCCAACGTAGCCTCGACCTCCGCCTTGCCCAAGTCCTCCTCGCCGATGTTGAAGACCGCCATCAACGGCTTGGCCGTGAGCAGTTGGAAGTTGTCGAGGATGCGCCGCTCCCCCGCGTCCAGCACCTGCTCTCGCACAGCGGCGCCCGCATCGAGCGCGGCTCGCACCCGCTCCACGAGCGCCGCCTCCCGCGTCAGGGCGTCGCGCTCGCCCGCCTTGGCCGCGCGGAGCTGCTTGGCGATGCGCTCCGCCCGTCGTTCGAGGAGCAGCAGGTCGGAGAACGCCAGTTCCTCCTGGGTTGTCTGAGCGTCGCGGACGGGGTCAACGACGCCGCCGGGCGCGGGGGCGGAGGGGTGGTCGAACGCGCGCGCCACCAGCAGCAGCGCTTCGCAGCGTTGGAGCGTGTTGAGATAGACGCCGTCGATGCCGCCCTCCGCCGCGCCTGGCGCGTCCAAGTAGGACACCTCGGCTGGCACGACACGCTTGGAGCGCGACATCGCCGCCAGCGCGTCGAGGCGCGGGTCGGGCGCCTTCACCACACCCACGTTGGGTTGTTGGCCGGGCGCGCGGAACGAGGCGACCTCTGCCCGTCCGCGCGTAACGGCATTGAAAACGGTTGTCTTGCCGCTCTGCGGCGGGCCGATGATGCCGATGGCCAATGTGCGCCGGCTCCTCTGCGCGGCGTCCCGCGCCGCTCACGGAGAGCATACCGTCGCGCGTGGGGTTGCGCCGTTGACCGGCGGGGCGTGGCGGCGTAGATTTGCGAATCACGCCGCGCTTGCGGCGCGAGGCTGCCCTATGGTCTTGAACGACCGCCGACAAGCGATCCTCGAACTCATCGTCGACGACTACATCCGGACGGCGGCGCCCGTCCCCTCGCAGCAGGTCGTGCGCCGGCACTCGCTGCGCGTCAGCTCCGCCACCGTCCGCAACGACATGGCCGAGTTGGAGGAGATGGGCTATATCCGCCGCCCCCACGCCTCCGCGGGCGGCGTCCCCGCCGACCTGGGCTACCGCTTCTACGTCGAGCAGGCCGTCGTGGGCGACCGCCCCCCCGCGCAGCTGGAGGCGCTCGCCGGGCAAGCCC
>JAPPFU010000187.1:0-237 GCA_028875085.1 Chloroflexota bacterium | reverse complement strand
GGCAAGCCCTCCACGACATGGAGGCGGGCGACTCCGACCGCATGGCCCGCGAGGCTGCCGCCGTCTTGTCGCGCGCCATCCGCAACGCCGCCGTCGCCGCGGCGCCCCGCGCCCACGATACCCGCCTCAAGCAGTTGCAGCTGGTGCACCTGAACGAGGGGCAGGCGCTGCTGGTGGTCGTCCTCCAAGAGGCGCGGGTGCTCCAGCACCTCGTCCACCTAGACCAGCCCGTCGACC
>JAPPFU010000240.1 GCA_028875085.1 Chloroflexota bacterium | reverse complement strand
CCTCGGGCGCGCCTACGGACGGCGCTGGTTCGACACCATCCGAGGGTGGATCTACGGGATGGTGCTGCTGGGCAGCGGCGGATGGTCGTACCTGCCGGGGCTGGTGTTCGAGCGGACGGGTTCCTACGACGGCTGGCTGACGGCGCTGGTGTTTCTGATGCTGGCGACGTCGGTAGTGTTCCTGCTGGCGTCGCGCTTCCCGGTGCGCGCGGCAAGGCGCTAAGCGTCGGCGAGGCGTGGTTGCGCGCCCACGCCCGGGTTCCCTATCCACCCTCCTCAGTGTCTTGGGTGGCCAGGCGCTCACGCGCCTCGCGGCGCCCCGCCTCCGTCTCGACGCTGTGGTCGTCGTAGTGCCGCAGCGCGCGGCTGATCATCTCCACGCCCGCCTCCATCTCCGGCCACACGTGGTCTTGGACGCCGATCTTGCGCATGCGGTCGGCCGCCTCCCCCCAGCCGACGCGGGCTATGACGGGCAGGCGGGGGTGGAGGCGCACGGCGTGTTGGGCGGTCACCACCGTCGCCACAGGGTCGGGCGCGGCGATGATGAGCACACGGGCGCGGTCGATGCCGGCGGCGCGCAGCACCGAATCGTTCGCGGCGTCCCCCAGCAGGGCGTGATGGCCCGCTTCAACGGCGCGGCGCACCGCCGCGGGGTCCTCGTCGATGGCGATGAGGGGAATAGCGCGCTCGGCGAGGGTTTCGGCGACCAGGGAGCCGACGCGCCCATACCCGGCCAGCAGCACGTGGTCGTGGTAGCGCGGGAGGCGCTCGCTGGCGCGCTCGGCGCCGGACGCGCCGGGCAGATAGGGGCGCAAGCGGCGGTCGCGTCCGGCCAGCGCCATAGTGAGCCTCGCGCCAAGGACGAAGAAGCCGGGCGTGGCGGCCATCGTGATGACGGTGGCGGCGGCCACCAGGGGCAGGAAGTCGGCGCCCACGGCGCCCGCGGTCGCGGCAGTGGCTGCAAGGATGAAGCCGAACTCGCCGATCTGCGTATTGCCGAACCCGGTGCGGAGCGCAGTGTTCGGCAAGTATCCGGCTGCCTTTACCGCCCCCACCGTCACCACGCCCTTCACGACGATGGCCACGGCGGCGAGCAGAAGAACTATCGGCAGGTTGTCGAGGACGAAGGCGGGGTCGGTGGCGGCGCCGAGGCTGGCGAAGAAGAGGGCGGCGAAGATGTCCCGCAAGGGCATAATCTGCTGCAGCGCCTGGTGGCCGATCCAGTCCGACTCGGAGATGACCAGTCCTGCCGCGAACGCGCCCAGGGCGGCGGAGAGGCCGACGGCGTTGGTGGCGGCGGCGGCGGCGAAGGCGATGGTGACGACGGCGAGTACGAAGGTCTCGCGCGAGCCGATGTTGGCCACGCGCGTCAGCAGCCACGGGACAACCCGGCCGCCCAGCAGCAGGATGAGGCCAAGCACAGCGAAGGCCTGGCCCAAGCCAATGCCTAACCCTGCCAGGTCGAGGCCGCCGTCGCCGCTCAAGGCGGGAATCACGGCAATCATCGGCACGAACGCCAGGTCTTGCAGGAGCATGAATCCTGTGAGGATGCGCCCATGCACCATCTGCAATTCGCCTCGGTCGCTCAGCGTTTTGAGCACAACCATGGTGGAGCTGAGGGCGAGGACAAAGCCGAGGACGACGGTCTGGCCGCCGCTCCAACCCAGGAGGCGCCCGACGCCGAAGCCGACGGCCATCATCGCTCCGATCTGCAGCGCCCCTGCGGCGACGGTGCGGTTGCCGACCTTGCGCAGGTCGGACAGCGAGAGTTCCACGCCGACGGCGAAGAGCAGCAGGATGACGCCGAACTCTGCCAGCGTCTCCACCGATTCGACCTCCCTGACCAGCCCGAGGCCGTGAGGGCCGACGAGGATGCCGACACCGAGGTAGCCGAGGATGGTGGGCAGGCGCAGCAGGCGCACCGCAATCGCGCCGAAGAAGGCGGCGACGATGATGATGATGAGGTCGATGAAGAGGTACGAATGGACCACGGCAACTCCCGAGAGCAGCCTATCAGCGCCACCTCCGGCGCGTCAGCGTCGCGGCGGGAGGAAATGGCGCTGCCGTTGTTCGCGGCGGGCTAGGGAGCGGGGGCCGGGCGGCGCAGGGAGGAGGCAAGCAGGGCATCGCGGCGCTGGCGCTGCTGCTCGCGCGGGGGCGGCGGGGCGACGTGCGGCAAGGGCATGATCTTGCGGAAGCGGGGGAGGTAGACAGCCCAGTTGTCGAGCACGTCCTCGGCGCGGGGGCTGCGCGTCAGGTCGTAATGGCGGGCAATCAACGCGTGCAGCATCTCCTCGTCGTCAACATCCTCCACCGGAGCGGCGCCCACCATCTCCTTGTTAACCTTCCAGTCGAGCGAGCCGTCGAGGTCGAGGACGTAGGCTGCGCCGCCCGACATACCGGCGCCGATGTTCCATCCAATCGGCCCGAGGACGACGACCGCGCCGCCGGTCATGTACTCGCAGGCGTGGTTGCCCGCGCCCTCGACTACCGTCCACGCGCCGGAGTTGCGGACGGCGAAGCGCTCGCCCGCGCGCCCTGCGGCGAAGAGGTGTCCGCCCGTGGCGCCGTAGAGGACGGTGTTGCCCATAATCACGTTGTCGTGGGGGTGGAAGGGCGCGTCCGCTGGGGGGCGCACCACAATCTCGCCGCCATGCATGCCTTTGCCGACGTAGTCGTTGGCCTCGCCCTCGAGCGTGAGGTGCATGCCGGGGACGAGAAACGCGCCGAAGGATTGCCCGGCGGAGCCGCGAAAGCGCAGGTCGATGCTGTGCTGGGGCAGGCCGACGTCGCCGTGAACGTAGGCAATCTGCCCGGCGATGCGCGCGCCGACGGTGCGGTGCACGTTGCGGATGTCGCGCTCGATCTTCACGGCGGAGACGCCGTCGATGGCCGGTTGGACGAGGAGCAGCAGTTCGTCGTCGAGCAGGTTGTCTATCTCGCGGTCGTTGCGCTCTTGCGTGCGATGGCGCGGCAGCGCGCCCGTCGGGTCGGCAGGGGCGAGCATGCGGCTCAGGTCGAGGGAGTTGGCCTTGTCGTTGCCCTCGAGGGCGACCTGCTCCAGCAGGTCGGAGCGCCCCACCATCTCCTCCACGGAGCGGACTCCGATGGACGCCATTACGGAGCGCAGTTCCTCCGCGACGTAGAAGAGGTAGCGCACGAGCATCTCGGGCGCGCCCCAATACTTGCGGCGCAACTCGGGGTCCTGCGTGGCGATACCCACGGGGCAGGTGTTGAGGTGGCACTGGCGAGCCACCTGGCAGCCCCCGGCGCCAAGCATAGCGGCGACGGCGATGTCGAGGCCGCGGCGCAGGCCGCCGTCGGTTCGGAGGGCAACGCGCCCGCGGAGGCCGTTGGCGACGAGCACCTGGTGCGTCTCGGCCAGGCCCAGCTCCCATGGGGCGCCTGCATACTTGATGGAGATCCAAGGGGAGGCGCCGGTGCCGCCCTCTGCGCCGGAGATGAGGATGTAGTCGGCGAAGCCTTTGGCGACGCCGGCGGCGATCGCGCCAATGCCCGCCTCGGCGACAAGTTTGACGGCAACGGCGGCGCGGGGATTCACCACCTTCAGGTCGTAGATGAGCTGAGCGAGGTCTTCGATGGAGTAGATGTCATGGTGAGGGGGCGGGGAGATGAGAGGGACGCCCGGCTGGGTGCGGCGCGCAGTGGCGATAATCTCCGTCACCTTGTGGCCGGGCAGTTGGCCGCCCTCGCCGGGCTTGGAGCCTTGAGCCATCTTAATCTCGAGGACGTCGGCCATGGCGAGATATTCAGGGGTAACGCCGAAGCGGCCGGAGGCGACCTGCTTCATGCGGCTGCCGGTGCTGACACCGTTCCTGCGCTCGCGGAAGCGCCGGGGGTCTTCGCCACCCTCGCCGGACCCGCTCTTGGAGTCGACCATGTTGAAAGCGCGGGCGATGTCCTCGTGGGCCTCAATGCTGAGCGCGCCGAAGGACATGGAGCCGCCGTTGAAACGCTTCACTATCTCGGCCGCAGGCTCTACCTCGTCGATGGAGACGGGCGGCCCGGCGGGTTTGATCCGCAGCAGGTCGCGCAGGGAGATGGGGTCTTGGCTCGAGATGGCGTCAAGGTATTTTTGGTAGCCGTCTTGCCCGGTCCCGTCCTCCTCAACCGCATTGTGGAGGATGCGGACGCCAGTGGGAGAGAAGGCGTGCGGCTCGCCGCCCCTGCGATAGCGGTAGTAGCCATAGTCGGCAAGTTTGCGCTCCTTGGCGGCGCCGTTGGTCTCGGCGAAGGCGGCGGCGTGCAGCGCCAGCGTCTCCGCGCCGATCTGCTCGAAGCCGACGCCGCCCACCGGCGAGGGGGTCTCGGCGAAGCAGAAATCGATGACCTCCGGCGCAAGGCCGACGGCCTCGAATATCTGCGCGCCGTGATAGGCGGTGATGGCGGAGATGCCCATCTTGGACATGATCTTGAGGAGTTGCTTGTGGATCGTGCGCACGTAGTTGGCGACAGCGCGGTCGGCGGGGATGTCCTCGTCGTGGCCGCTCTCGATGAGGTCGCGCACGACGGCGAGGGCGAGGTAAGGATTGACGGCGCTGGCGCCGTAGCCGATGAGGGCGGCGAAGTGGTGCATGTCCCGCGCCTCGCCCGTTTCGGCGACGATGGAGGCGCGCATGCGCTTGCCCGCGCGGATGAGGCGGTGGTGGACGGCGCCGACGGCGGCGAGCATGGGAATGGGCACGTGGGCGTGATCGACGCCGCGGTCGCTAACCACGAGGATGTGTGCGCCCGCGTCGACGGCGGCCTCCGCCTGCTCGGCCAGGCGCTCGAGGGCGGGGCGCAGTTCGGGGGCGCCTGCGGCGGCGTGGAAGAGGGCGGAAAGCGTCTCGGTCTTGAAGCCACCCCGGTTGGCGCGGACGGTTGTCAGCTGGGCGTCGGTGAGGATGGGGCCGTCCAGCAGCAGTGTGTCCGCATGTTCCTCGCTCTCCTCCAGCAGCGAGCGGCGCGGGCCGAGGTAGGTGTAGAGGGACATAACGATCTGTTCGCGCAGCGGGTCGATCGGCGGGTTGGTCACCTGGGCGAAGCGCTGGCGGAAGTAGCCGTAGAGTGGGCGCGGCTTGGCGGCGAGAGCGGCGAGAGGGGTATCGTCGCCGAGGGAGCCGACGGGCTCGATGGCCTGCGCGTAGAGCGGGCGCAGGATGAGATGCGCCTCTTCAGTTGTGTAAGAGAAGGTCTGCTGGAGGCGCAGCAGGTCGTCGCCTGCGGGCGGAGCGGGGACGGGTGCCTCGGCAGGCGGTTCGCCCAGCTTGAAGATGCGGCGCTCCGTCCATTCGCGATAGGGGCGGCGGCGCATGTAGCGCTGCTTGATCTCGTCGTTGTGCAGCAGGACGCCGTTGGCGGTGTCCACTGCGATCATCTGGCCGGGGCCGAGGCGCCCCTTCTCGACCACGTCGGCGTCGTCAACCTCGATAGCGCCGACCTCCGAGGCGAGGACGACGACACCGTCGCCGCCGACCTTGTAGCGGGCGGGGCGCAGGCCGTTGCGATCAAGGGCGGCGGCCATCAGCACGCCGTCGGTGAACCAGAGGCCGGCGGGGCCGTCCCAGGGTTCGGTCAGGCAGGCGTGGTACTCATAGAACGCGCGCAGGTCGGGGTCGACGTGGGGCATGTTCTCCCACGCCTCGGGCACAAGCATCAGCATCGAGTGGAGGGGGTCGCGGCCCGAAAGGACGAGGAGCTCGAGCGCGTTGTCAAGGCTGGCGGAGTCACTGAAGCCGGGCTGGACGACGGGACGCAGGCGGGAGACATCGTCGCCCCAGAGGCGGGAGGTCAACTCCTGCTCGCGGGCGCGCATCCAGTTGCGGTTGCCCTGGACGGCGTTAATCTCGCCGTTGTGCGCAAGCATGCGGAAGGGCTGGGCGAGCTTCCAGTTCGGGAAGGTGTTGGTGCTATAGCGCAGGTGCAGGATGGCCATCGCGACCTCGAAATCGGATCTGTCCAGGTCGCCGTAGAAGCGGTGCAATTGCGAAGCCGCCAGCATGCCCTTGTAGAGGATAGTGCGGTTCGAGAAGGATGCGACGTAGCAGTCGATACCCTCCTCGGCGAAGGCGCGCTCCGCCGTCTTGCGCGCCAGATAGAGGCGACGAGGGAAACCTTCCATCGTCAGGTCGGAGGGGCGTCCCACCAGCAAGTGCTCGACCCGGGGCATCGAGGCGGCGGAGGCAGGGGCGAGGATGGAGGGATTGACGGGAACTTCGCGCCAACCGAGAAGGGCAAGGCGCTGCTCCTTGACGGCGCGTTCGAGGATGTCCTTCGCCTCGTCGTCTCTCCCGCCGAGGAAGACGGCGCCGACGGCCAGGTCGCCGTCCTGCTCAGGCGCGTAGCCGAGCGCTTCGGCGATGGGGTCGAAGACGGCGCCGGGTATCTGGGTGAGGATGCCCGCACCGTCGCCCACGGTGGCGTCCGGCGAGGTGGCGGAGCGGTGGGCCATGTTGATGACGCCTTCGAGGGCGCGGTCGATGATGGAGCGGCTGCGCCGCCCCGCCACGTCGACGATGAAGCCGACGCCGCACGCGTCGCGTTCGAAGCGCGGGTCGTAGAGGGTGCGGGGCGCGAGTCGCTCGGTCATGGCTACAGAATGGCCAGATAGCGCTTCAGTTCGTAGTCGGTGACGGCGGAGCGGTAGTCTTCCCACTCGATGCGCTTGTTCTTCAGGAGGCTGTCGCAGACGTGGTCGCCTAGCGCACGGCGCAAGATGGCGGAGCCCTCGGCGGCCTCGATGGCCTCGTAGAGGCTGCCAGGGAGGCGGCGGATGCCTCTGTCGGCGCGCTCGGCGTCGGAGAGTTTGGCGGCGTCCTCGACGGCGGCAGGCACCGGGTCGTAGGCGCGCTCGATGCCGGCAAGCCCGGCGGTGAGCATCGCGGCGAAAGCGAGGTAGGGATTGCAAGTCGGGTCGGGCAGGCGGAACTCGACGCGGGTGGACTCCTCTTTGCCGGGGCGGTGCGCGGGTACGCGGACAAGGTCACTGCGGTTAACGGCGGCCCACGATACGTAGGTGGGCGCTTCGAAGCCAGGCACCAGGCGCTTGTAGGAGTTGACCCACTGGGCGCAGACGATGGCGATCTCGGGCGCGTGGCGCAGCAGCCCGGCGATGTATTGATGCGCCTCGGCACTGAGGCGGTAAGGGTCGGCGGCGGCGTAGAAGGCGTTGTCGTCGCCGCGGAAGAGCGACTGGTTCACGTGCATGCCGTTGCCGTTCTGATCGGCGCGGGGCTTGGGCATGAAGGTGGCGTAGACGCCGTGGCGCATGGCGATGTCTTTGACGGCCTGGCGGTAGGTCATCACGGAGTCGGCCATCGTCAGGGCGTCGGTATGGCGCAGATCAATCTCGTGCTGGGAGTGGGCGGCCTCGTGGTGACTGTACTCGATGGGTATGCCCATCTCTTCGAGGGTGAGGACGGTCTCGCGGCGCAGGTCGGTGGCCGTGTCGAGCGGCGTGAAGTCGAAGTAGCCGCCCTCGTCAAGAGGTTCCGGCGCCTGCGCGCTTTTGAAGTAGAAGTGCTCCATCTCGGGGCCGACCATGAAGGTGTAGCCCGCGTCGGAGGCGCGCTTGAGCGCCGTCTTGAGCACGTGGCGCGAGTCGCCTTCGAACGGCTCTCCGTCCGGCCTGGTGATGTCGCAGAAGACGCGGGCGACGGCGTTCTGGCGCGGACGCCACGGGAGGATGGAGAAAGTGGCGGGATCGGGCATCGCCACCATGTCCGACTCGTCGACGCGGGCGAATCCTTCGACCGCCGAGCCGTCGAAGTCCATGCCGCGGTCGAGGGCGCCTTCGAGTTCTTCGACGGTGATGGCGAATCCCTTGAGGCTGCCGAGGATGTCGGTGAACCAGAGGCGAATGAAACGCACGTCGTTGTCCTTCGCCATGCGCAGGACGTAGTCGCGGGGGTCGCCGTGCCCGTTCATGCTATGCCGCTATAAAGAAGAATGGCGCCGCTTCCCGACGCCGGGGATGGATGATAGGCAAATTGTGAAAGGATGTCAACATTGCTTGTGAAGATTCTCACCAATGGGCCGGGGTGGACGGTGTGGCGTGTGCGCGCCTCAGACCAGGCGTGGTGCTCTCGAAAAGAAGGTCGTGCGAGGCTTCTATTCGTTAGGCGCGAGCTGGCCGAGGGCGCTCTGGGCGGCGGCCAGGCGGGCGACGGGGACGCGGAAGGGGGAGCAGGAGACGTAGTCGAGGCCCAGGTCGTGGCAGAAGGCGACGCTGCGGGGGTCGCCGCCGTGTTCGCCACAAATGCCGACCATCAGAGCAGGGTTCTCCGCACGCCCCTCGTCGGCGGCCATCCGCATCAGGCGGCCCACGCCGCCGGTGTCGAGGCTCTCGAAGGGGTTCCAGGGCAGCACTTCGGAGCCGGTGTAGTGGCGCAGGAACTTGGCCTCGGCGTCGTCGCGGCTGTAAGCGAAGGTCATCTGCGTCAGGTCGTTGGAGCCGAAGGAGAAGAAGGCGGCCTCCTTGGCGATCTCTCCGGCGGTGAGGGCGGCGCGGGGCACCTCGATCATCGTGCCGAAGCGGAACTCGAGGTCCACGCCCGCCGATTCCAGCGTGGCGCGGGCGACCTCCGCCAGGCGGGGCTTGAGGCGCCGCAGTTCGTTGACGTGGGAAACGATGGGAATCATCACCTCGGGTAGGGCGACGACGCCCTCGTTGGCGAGGCGGGCGGCGGCGCCGAAGATGGCGCGCACTTGCATGTCGTAGACCTCGGGCATGGTGATGCCGACGCGGACGCCCCGGTGGCCGAGCATCGGGT
>JAPPFU010000082.1 GCA_028875085.1 Chloroflexota bacterium | reverse complement strand
TTCGACAGGAACATCCTCACCTTCAACCCCGGCTGGGACGGCGCGGGCCAGCCGCTGGGCGCGCCCTTCGCCGACGTGCGCGAGATTCAGCGGCGGCTGAAGGAGCAGGGCGTCGTCTTGGAGAGCGAGGCGGACGAGGACGGCACAGGCCCCGCCAGCTTCGTGGCGCTCGACCCGGACGGCAATCCCATCCTCGTCGACCAGCACGTCTAGTTCGGGCGCGCTCAGAGCAGCGCTAGGCCCACCGTTCCGCCCACAATGAGCGCCGTCGAGATGACCTTGAGCAGCAGCGTGCTGCGGTCGAGTGGCTCGTTCAGGACGTTCCAGAAGCGCGTGCTTAACGCCGTCGAGATGAAGAGCAGGAACAGCGGGCGCGTGGAACTCACCGCCGTAACCGGCGCGATTGCCCCCGTGGTGATGGAGCCGATGAGCGCCAGGCTCGCCAGCGGCGCCAAGACGCCCTCCGTCAGAACCATCAGCCGCAGCCCCGCCCGGTTGCGGACGTAGACGGTGAGCTCGCGGACGGACGCTCTCCTGTAGTTCACCAGGATGAGGCCGACCGCGAACCCTAGCATTCGCCACCCGTTGTTGGTCCAAACGGTCAACTCGGCGCTGGCCTCCTTGTTGATGACGAAGCCCAGCGCCTGCGTGAAGGCCGCCAGCAGCAGCGCGAGCGCCACGATGCCGGTGAGGAAGCCGCGCCGCCCGGGCGCGGGGTTGTAGCTCAGCATCGTGGCGCCGACCACCACGACGACGATGGCCGCCCACTGCTCCGGCGTAACCCGGTCGCCGAGGAAGCCCATCGCCAGCAACGCCGCGAAGATGGGCGACGTGAGCCACAGCGGCGTCGCGCGCGAGACGTCCACCCGGCTCAGCGCGAAGAAGAAGAGGGCGAGGCTCGCGCCGAGCACGATGCCCGAGGTGAAGGCCAGCACCGTACCCCTGACGCTGCTGATTCCCTCGAACGGCAGGATCGCGGCCAGCACCAGCGCCCCCACCGTTATCTGCGTAACGCCCACCAGCATGTTGAAGGCGCGAACGCTCGGGAAGTAGCGCAGCAGCATCCGCTTGTCCAGCACGGACACCACGGAGAAGACGAGGGCGCTTATCAGTCCGTAGACTAGCCAGTCCATAGCAATAGGAAGGCGCGCCTGCCGCGTTGCGGGCGCGCCTTCGTTTGATGATAGCCTACGCGCCCAACGCATCCGCCCGGAGAGACGACCCGTGACCGCCGGATTCCCCGACCTGCCCATACGCCCCGACCGCATCCAAGCCGACCTCTCGGCGCTGGAGCGCTTCACCGACCCCGACCTGCCCTGGACGCGACGCGCCTTCTCGCCCCAATACGCCGCCTCCCGCGCGTGGCTCGCCGACCGCATGCGTGAGACGGGGCTGGAAGTGCGCGTCGACGCGGCGGCCAACCTCATCGGGCGGCGCGGCGGCGCAGGCGACCGCGTCCTGATGCTCGGCTCCCACACCGACACGGTGGAGGCGGGCGGGCGCTTCGACGGCATCGTCGGCGTCGTCGGCGCCCTCGAGGTCGCGCGCTGCCTCGACGAGGTTGGCGCGGAACTTTCCCTGCCCCTGGAGGTGGTCGACTTCCTCTGCGAGGAGCCGACCATCGTGAACCTCAGCCCGTTGGGCAGCCGCATCATGGCGGGAAACCTGACCGGCGAGCACTTCGGCGGCGCGGTTACCCCGTTCGGCGACGCGCTCACGGACGCCATCGACGCCCTGGGCGGGAACAGCGCCAACGTAGAGGCCGCGCGCCGCGAGTTGGGCCAGATCGCCGGTTACCTCGAACTGCACATCGAGCAGGGCGCGGTGCTGGAGCGCGAATCGCTCGCTATCGGCGTCGTAACCTCAATCGCCGCCCCTTGCCGCGCGCGCGTCTCCCTAACGGGCGTCGCCGACCACGCGGGCGCGACGCCGATGAACGAGCGGCGCGACGCGCTCGCAGGCGCCGCCGAACTGGTGCTGGCCGTGGAGCGCATCGCCCGCGCGCCGGGGATGATCGAGGAGGGCGTCGGCACCGTCGGCTGGCTCTCCGTCAGCCCCAATATGGTCAACGTCATCCCTGGGCGCGTCGACCTGACCGTCGAGGTGCGCTCGACCGACGCGGAGGCGCTGGCCATCGCGCGGCGCTCGGTGGACGAGGAGATCCGCGCCATCGCCGACCGCCGCAGCCTTGACCTCGCCGTGGAGTGGCAGCACGTGGAGCAGCCCGTGCCGCTGCCGGAGCACATGCAGGGCGCCGTCGCCCAGGCGTGCGAAGACCTGGGCTTTCCCGTCCGCCGCTTGCCCAGCCGCGCCTCCCACGACGCCGCGCGCCTCGCCCCCGTCGCCCCGGCGGGCATGGTCTTCATCCGCTGCAAGGAGGGGCGGAGCCACTGCCCGGAGGAGTGGGCCGACCTCGACGACATCGTCCAGGGTGCGCGGGTGCTCGGCCAGGCGCTCTTCCGTGTGGACGAGATAGTGCGCAGCGCATGAGCGCGAACTTCCCAACCGACCACTTCTTCCACAGCCGGGGCGCGCGCCTCCACTACGTGGACTGGGGCGGAGAAGGACGCCCCGTCGTCCTCCTGCACGGCCTGCAAGACACTGCGCGCAACTGGGACCACGTAGCCGCCGCGCTCCGCTCCCGCCACCGCGTCTACGCCCTCGACGCGCGCGGCCACGGCGACAGCGAGTGGGTCTCGGGCCGCTACCAGTTCGAGAACTACGTTGGCGAGGTGGGCGACTTCCTCGCCGAGATCGACGCGCAAGGCGCCGTGCTCGTAGGCCACTCCGCGGGCGGCAAGTACGCCTTCTCCCACGCCGCCGCCGACCCCTCCCGTGTCGCGGGCCTCGTCATCGTCGATATGGATCCCGACGCGGTGAACCCCGGCTCCGGGGATATGTTCGTCCGCTACCGCGCCGAAAGCGACGAGTGGGACGACCTGGACGCAGTGGTCGAGCGCCTGCGCTCCCGCGAGCCGAGCACGAACGAGGAGCTCCTGCGCCACGTCGCCCGCATGATGACCAAGCCCTTGCCCGACGGACGCCTGCTTTGGAAGCGCGACCGCCAGGTGATTCTCGAATACGAGCGCCCGGATGCCTGGGTGACGCTGCCCAAGCTGGGAGTCCACACGCTCATCATCCGCGGTGCCGATTCGCCGCTGCTGCGCCGCGACGTGGCCGAGCGCATGGCGTCGGCCATCCCCTACTGCGCCCTGGTGGAGGTTCCCAACGGCGGCCACTGGTGCCTCGACGAGAACCCGTCGGCGTTCCTCGCCGCCCTCGGCGCCTTCCTCGACGGCCTGGGGTAGCGCGAACGCCTCCCGCACCTCTGCTATCTTCCCCGCTATGCCGCACGACCTGACAAGCGCGAGGGAGGCGTTCCGCGAGGCGGTGGGGCAGTTCGTCGAGACGCTCGAGCGCGTGCCCGACGACGCGTGGGACAAGCCGGGCCTCGGCGAATGGAGCATCCGCGAGCTCGCGGCGCACGTCGTGAGGATGCTCGACCGCATCCCCGAGTACACCGCGCAGCACGCGCCCGTGGACACAGAGAGCGCCGCCGCCTACTACCTCGCCGCGATGTCCACGCCGAACGTGAACGCGCAGATCGCGGAGCGGGCGCGGGAGAGCGTCGCGCTGCTCGGCGGCGACCCTGCTGCGGCGGCGCGGGCCATCGGCGAGCGGACGCTGGCCGCCCTCGACGCGCTCGACGCGGAAGCCTCCGCCGCTACGCCGTTCGGGACGGTGGGAATCGCGGACTATATGGCCACCCGCATCTTGGAGATCGTCGTGCATACGCTGGACCTCGCCTGCGCCGCCGAGGTTGCCGTTGCACCCGCGCCCGCCGCGCTTGGCGCAACATTGCGCCTGTTGGCGGACATCGCCGTGGCGCGCGGAGACGGCGCCGCGCTGGCGCTTGCGTTGAGCGGGCGGGCGCCGCTGCCCGACGGCTACAGCGCCCTGAGGTAGCCGCACCTAGCGCTGCGCGCGGAAGCAGTCCGCCGTGTGGTCGTCCACCATCCCGACCGCCTGCATGAAGGCGTAGCAGATGGTCGGGCCGACGAAGCGGAAGCCGTCGCGCTTGAGCGCCTTCGCCAGCGCCTCCGCCTCCGGCGACGTAGCGGGGAAGACACCGGGCGGCCTGCGCTCCACCCGCAACGGCGCGCCGCCTACGAATCCCCACAGATAGGCGGAGAGGGAGCCGTGCGCCGCTTGGATGTCCGGCACGCGCGCGGCGTTGGCGACCGCCGCCTCCACCTTGGCGCGGTTGCGCACGATGGCCGGGTCGCGCAGCAGGCGGTCAACGTCCTCGGGCGTGAACGCGGCGACGCGCGCGGGGTCGAATCCGGCGAACAGGCGGCGGTAGCCCTCCCGCTTGTGGAGGATAGTTCGCCACGCGAGGCCCGCCTGCGCTCCCTCGAGGACGAGCATCTCGAACAGGCGCGCGTCGTCGTATTCCGGCGTTCCCCACTCCTCGTCGTGGTAGCGCCTCATCAGCGCGTCGTCGCCCTGCGCCCACGCGCAGCGCCGCGGCTCGGATGCGTTCAACGCCGCCTCCTGGCAAAAGGGAACGCGATTGTAGACTAGCGGCGGAGGAGCCACACGCGATGGCGACGAGGCAGGGTTCCGGGGCGCGCCCCAGGTCGTACAACACCGACGCGCTCGTCCTGCGCTCGGTGGACGAGGGCGAGGCCGACCGCCGCGTAACGCTGCTGACGCCCGGCCTGGGCAAGGTGCAGGCGTACGTTCGCGGCGCGCGGCGCATCACCAGCCGCCTGGGCGGCCACCTCGACGCGCTGAACCACAGCCGCGTCAACCTTGCGATGGGCGCACGCTGGAACGTGGTCGCCGGGGCGGAGTCCATCGCCTCCTTCGGCCGCCTCAAGCAAGACCTCGACCGCATCGCCGTCGCCCTCTACCTCGCCGAACTGACCGGCGCGATGCTGCCGGAGGAGGCGCCCCATCCGGCGGCCTACCGCCTGCTGCTCGACGCTCTGCGCGCCATCGACGGCGGCGCGGCGGACATCCGCCTGACGGCGCGCTACCTCGAACTGCGCCTGCTGGAGGACGCCGGCTATATGCCGGAGCTGCGCGTCTGCGTGCTCTGCGGATGCGCCGTAGAGCCTGACCAACACCGCTTCGCGCCCGACCTGGGCGGGGTCGTCTGCGACGCCTGCGTCGTTCCGCAAGGACGCGCGCTGCCACTGTCGCTCTCCGCGCTCAAGGTGCTGCGCCACTTCGCGCGGAGCAGCATGGCGGAGGGGACGGCGCTGAGCGCTCCTCCCGCGTTGCTGACTGAGTTGGAGACGCTTCTTGGCGCATGCTGCCTTGCCGTGCTGGAGCGCGACACCGCGTCGGGCGCGTTCGTGGGCCACCTGCGCGACATGCGCCGCCGCGCCGCCCGCTAGCCGCGCGTCGCCCGTTGCGGGAGGGGTCTCGCTGCACATGCGACGGGCGCCCCGAGGCGCTATACTGAGGCTAGCCAAGCTGGATGCATGAGGGGGTTCCCGTTATGACTACAGCGCAACAAGATAGCCGCCCGTCCCACGGAAACGATACGCCAATGCCTGGGATAGGTCTGCTTCTAGGCTGCATTGAATTCGACCCCGCGCGAGAGGTGGTCGAGGCGACGCTGCAACATCGTCCTCGAGCAAGTCAAGGCGCACGCGACGCGCTGAACGCCGCCATCGCCAACTCAGGCATCGCGCTTGATGGATTCAGAAAGGCCGCAAACGCGCCGGTGGCCATCCTCACAGACGCCGTCTGCGCCGAGATGGTCAAGGATCAGAACCATAGATTGGCGAGCGCGCTCTTTGGGGTGTGGAAGGAGTCGCAGCCGAAACTCGCCAAAGCGGTGAGCGCCCACCTCGAGCGCGAAGGCGTTCCCGTGCTGGGCGCCAAACGGGAGTACTTCGACGCTCTTCAGCCCGTGGCCGAGTGCAGCGCGGAAGTGGAGCGCATCGTCGAGGAGCACGCGGACGCGCAGTTCAGCACCGACCACACGAAGCTGATGCTCTGCTACCTCTCGGGCCGCTTCCCCTACGACCGCCCCGCCGTCTCCGGCTTCCTGACGGAATGGCTCGACCGGCTCGATGAGCTGCCGGCCGACGCGCCGGAGTGGGAGGGCATCCCCGCCTTTGCCGAGAAGGCCGCCGAGCTGGCCGCCGAGAAGAGGCGCTCGCGCAGCGAAGATTTGGCGGCAGCCCTCTCCGGTGCGCTGGAGGAGATAAACAACAACTTTGCCGAGGAGTTGGGCTTCCTCGAAGCGGCGCCTCTCGCGGACAGCGCGGGCGTAGCCGCCCGGCTCGACCTCGCCCCGGAGGGCGTGCGCGTTCTCGACGAACTGCACGCGGCGCTGGCCGCGTTCGCCGAGGTGCGCCTTCCCGCTTCCACGATGAGCGAGGAGCGCCAGCGAGCCGAGCAGCGCATCACCCGCGCCGAGGACGCGGCCCCCCTCGCCGCCGAATGGCAAGCGCTGGCAGCCAACGCGGACGAGGCCAACGCCGCCGAGGCCGCCACCCAGGACGAACCGCCCGCCAAGGCGGAGCCGTCCGCCGAACTCCAACGCCTCGAAGCCGAGAACGCCGAGATCGGCGCCGAACACGACCGCCTCGCCGCCGACAAGGCCGCGCTCGAAGAGGAGAACCGCCGCCTCCAAGACGACATCGAGGCGCGGCAGCACGCCTACGACAAACTCCTCACGGAGAAGGAGACGCAGAGCGAGGAGAACGGCCAACTCAGGAGCGACCTGCGCGACCTCAGGCAACAGGCGACGCTGTGGTACACGACGAAATGGCAGCAGGCAGTAGAAGAGGGGGGCGAGCCGCCCCCCATCGACAACGTGGCCGACGCCATCGAAGGCGCCCGCATGATGTTCCCCGACACCATGGTCATCGAGCTCAACTCCGCCTCTCGGCCCGATCAGGCATACCGGCAGCCGCAAGAGGTGTACGACGCGCTCAAGTGGCTGGCGACGGAGTACCACTACCTGCGGACGCACCCGCTGGGCAAGAACCCCGAATGGGACCTGCGCCTCAAAGAGGCGTGCAACGGCTGGACGTACCGGGGCAAGCAGTCGGACACGGCGAAGGGCATGTTCACCAAGGAGTACGAGACGATGGTGAACGGCAAGACCTACCTGCTGGACGCGCACATCGGCAACGGCACGCGCGGGAACCCGCAGTGGATGATCCGCATCGCCTTCGCGTGGGACCCCGAGCTGGAGAAGGTCATCGTCGGCTACGTCGGCCCGCACCAGAAGACCCAAGCCAGCTGAGGCGCCCCATGGACGCCTACGCAGCCATCCGCACGAAGCGCGACTCGCGCGCCTACATGGACAGGCCGCTCGACGACGGCGTGAAGCGGCGCATCCTCCAGGCGGGGCGGATGGCCGGTTCGTCCACGAACCGCCAGCCCTACCGCTTCATCGCCATCGAGACGGCGGAGCAGAAGGAAGCGCTCTCGGCCTGCGGCGGCTTCATGCGCCACGTGCCCCAGGCGGCATGGGTGGTCGCCATCGCAATGCCCGAGGAGCACACGCTGTTCGACGCCGGCCGCGCTGCGCAGAACATGATGGTCGCCGCCTGGGCAGAGGGGGTCGCCTCCTGCCCGGTTACCATCCACGACACCGAGTGCTCGCGCCTGGTGCTAGGTCTCCCCGAAGGTTTGCAGGCGCTGCACGCTGTAGCCTTCGGCTACCCGCCCGACCCGGCTCAAGTGGGCGCGGGGCGGCGTCGCAAGCCGCTCGCCGAAATCGTCCACCACGAGCGCTACGGCACAGCAAGCCGCTGATGGCGCGCTACACGCCGGCGTTGGAGGAGTTCAGGGCGCTCGCGCGCCAGGGCAACCTCGTGCCCGTGTACCGCGAACTGCGCGCCGACTTGGAGACGCCGGTGTCGGCCTACCTGAAGATCGCGCGCGGCGGCTACTCCTTCCTGCTCGAATCGGTCGAGGGCGGCGAGCGCCTGGGCCGCTTCTCCTTCATGGGCGCGGAGCCGTACCGCGTCATCCGCACCGGGCAGGGTCAGCCCGGCGGCGCCGGCGACCCGCTCGTACATGTGCAGGCGGAACTCGGCCGCTTCACGCCGGTGGCCGTTTCGGGACTGCCGCGCTTCATCGGCGGAGCGGTCGGCTACCTTGCGTTCGAGTGCACGCACTACTTCGAGCCGCGCGTGCCGCAGCCGCCGGACGACCCCGTGGGCGTGCCGGAGGCGGTGTTCCTGTTCGTCGATACGCTCGTGGTGTTCGACCACGTGCGCCACCGCGTGCAAGTGGTGAGCCACGCGCACATCGACGGCGACGCCGACGCCGCCTATCGCGCCGCCGTCGCCCGCATCGACGCGCTGACGGAGCGGTTAGCCGCGCCTCTTGCGCCGCCCGCGCTCAGCGAACGAGGCGCGGGAGCGGAGGCGAAGACGAACAAGTCGGCGGAGGCGTACCACGAGATGGTGGAGCGCGCCCGCGCCTACATCGAGGCGGGCGACGTTATCCAGGTAGTGCCGTCGCAGCGCCTGGCGCGGCCCACCCCGGCAGCGCCCTTCGAACTGTACCGCTCGCTGCGCAGGGTCAACCCCTCGCCCTATATGTACTACCTCGACCTCGACGGGTTCGCCATCGTGGGGGCGTCGCCCGAGATGCTGGTGCGCGTGGAGGAGGGGCGCGTGGACACCCACCCCATCGCGGGCACCCGCCCGCGAGGAGCGGACGACGCAGAGGACGCGCGGTTGGAGACGGAGTTGCGCCGGGACGAGAAGGAGCGCGCGGAGCACGTGATGCTGCTCGACCTGGGGCGCAACGAC
>JAPPFU010000185.1:4982-8830 GCA_028875085.1 Chloroflexota bacterium | reverse complement strand
CTTCAAGACGTAGCCGCCCCGGCCCGTCAGCGCGCGGCGGTGTAGACTTAAGGGACGACGATGGCGACTACGCTTCGCATCCTCGCCCTGCTCTGCGCCGCCGCGCTGATTGCCGCGTGCGGCGGCGATGCGGCAACGGTCGAGCCCGAGCCGACGCCCGCCCAGGCAACGCCCACGCTTGCGCCGACGCCCACCGACGGCAACGGCGCGGTTCCGCCCTCCACGCCTCTCCCGTCCGCCGCTACGCCAACGCCCACGAGCGGCGACTCGGGCGGCCAAGCGCCGACCGCCGCGCCCACCCCTACCCGTTCGTCCCCCGGCGGCGCGGTTGACTCGACGCCAACCCCCGCGATTACTCCCGCCCCACCCCCGGCCGACACGCCTACGCCGACCGCCGTTCCCCCGCCGCCGACGGGCTGGCGCACGGACGGCACCGTCGGCGGCCAGGTGGGCAACTTCGCGCCCAACCAGGCGCTCACGCTGCCGGGCGGCGCGGCAACCTCCCTCGAAGAGATTGCCGCGGGGAGGCCGCTGGTGCTCTACTTCTTCGAACGGTGGTGACCGTCCTGCCGCGCCGAGGTTCGGACGCTCGCTCAGGTGTTTGAAGGAGAGCGCGACCGCGTGGCCGTGGCGATGGTCAGCAGCACTACCACCGAGGGGGAGTGGGATCAGTACCGCACCGGGAACGGCGTGGGCGAGTGGGTGGTGTTCGCGCAGTCGCCCCAGGCGTGGCGCGACTACCGCGTTACGAACCGTGGCACGAAGTTGGCCATCGCGCCCGACGGCGAGGTGCTGCGGCGCAGCAGCCTCTACAACGCGAACACCCAAGCCGATTGGGAGGACGTGCGCGCGCTGCTGCTGGGGGTGGCGGGGTGAGGGAATCTGCCATCTGCCACTTACGTTAGGGGTAGTGAGGTAGTATGACGCAGCCAAGCGGCATCCAGAGGAGGACAACCCGGACACCTAGTCCTAGGAGCTACGGCTAGTGAGCGATGGCAGTCAATCGCGATAAACCTGACAAGTGGAAGGCGGACATCGCCCAGTCGGTGGACATGTATAACGACTGGTTCATTCGCTTCGCGCCTGAGGCATACCGAAGCAGGCGTGGCCAGACCACTGAGAAGGTTGAGGCCACCCTACAGGCCACACGCGACCTCAGGGACTTTGGCGTGGCAATGCTGAAAGCCCATCCCAGCATCTTGTCCACTCTGAGGATGGCAACCTGCCCGCCCATTGCGGTGAACCGCCTTATCGGACTCGCGGGCGTGCGGCCGAACCTGGTCAAGGTGATGGAGAAGGACGGCAGGCTCCCCGGTCGCATGTCGAAGGCGGAAGTGGATAGCACGCTTAGCAAATTAGCCGAGATCATATGGAAGATGGCGGATAGAGACATCCTTGTCTGGTTAGATCGAGGCGATGAGCCTTCTCAGCAAGAACGATACCGAGCGGCGACAATCATTGCAGACCGATTGTGCGGCTCCGAAGCAAATCCTATCATCCGAAATGCCCAGGAAGATCGTCAGCTGAAGGCCATAGCGGCTTGGCTGGAAGGTCAAGGGTATGCCTATATTCTACCTGGGGCATCTAGAAGTCACGACGAAATGGAGCTGGGAACTTTCGCGTTCCGTATGAATGTACCTGTGGAACAGGAGAACGACGGCCACAGTGTAAACATTCCGATAGACACAGTGGTTATGTCCAAGACCGCACGCCCTGGGGATATGCCTTTGCTTATCGAGGCCAAATCCGCCGGCGACTTCACTAATGTAAACAAACGGCGCAAAGAGGAAGCGACCAAGGTGAATCAATTGCGCCGTTCCTATGGAGAAAGCGTGCAGTTCATCTTGTTTCTATGCGGCTATTTTGACAGCACGTACTTGGGCTATGAAGCCGCCGAAGGCATCGATTGGGTTTGGGAGCACCGAATCGAAGACCTGGAGAAGTTCGACCTATGATGGACACCGCTATGACCAATCGGGAAGAGCGACGCCTTGCCCTACAAGCCCAGTTGGATGAGGTCAAGACTCAAGCTGAGCGGAACAGGATGGGGCAGTTCGCCACGCCGACCGAACTAGCCCGGCAGATACTCTCGTATGCCAAGCAGCAAGTCGGAGACGCTTCGAACGTCCGGTTCATAGACCCAGCCATCGGAACAGGCTCCTTCTTCTCGGCGCTGCTCACCGTGTTCCCCGCCAGTAGCGTGATGAGTGCCGTCGGCTACGAGATCGACCCCCACTATGCCGAACCCGCAGTGGGGCTATGGAAGGACACCCGGCTAGACCTCCGCATAGAGGACTTCACTTGCGCAACGCCACCGCCCGCCGGAGGGAAATACAATCTATTGATATGCAATCCGCCGTATGTGCGGCATCACCACATCGAAGGCACGCAGAAACAGCGCCTGCAAGCCCTCATGCACCAGTCTTGTGGCATTGAGGTTAGCGGCCTGGCCGGCCTGTATTGCTACTTCCTCGGCCTATCCCATAGCTGGCTGGCGGAAGGAGGAGTGGCAGGATGGCTAGTGCCGAGCGAATTCATGGATGTCAACTACGGCATTGCGGTCAAACGCTACCTGCTCGATAAGGTAACCTTGCTGCATATCCATCGATTTGATCCTAATGAAGTTCAATTCGGTGATGCTTTGGTTTCTTCATCCGTAGTATGGTTCAACAAGACCGAACCACCTCCTGACCACGAAGTACGCATGTCTTACGGCGGCTCGTTATTGCAGCCAAAGATGGAGCGAATAGTTCGGGCTGACACGCTTCGAAACAGCCCGAAGTGGACGCGCTATCCGATAAGCGGGGGGCATTCGGAATCGTTGGAGCCAGTGCTAGCCGACTTCTTCACCATCAAGCGCGGGCTCGCAACTGGTGATAACGGATATTTTATCATATCAAGAAAGGATGCTGAAGCACGCGCGTTGCCCGCTGAGGCTCTCACTCCGATATTGCCCAGCCCTCGCTATTTGCCCCAAGACGAGATAATGAAAGACAGTGTAGGAAATCCTCTCCTAGATCGCCAACTATTCCTCCTGGACTGTCGATTGACAGAAGAGAAAGTGAAGGACTCCTATCCGGCCTTGTGGAATTACTTCGAAGAAGGCAAAGAGCGCGGGATTGCTGAACGTTACATATGCCGTCATCGTTCGCCGTGGTATACTCAAGAGCAGCGGCCTGCTGCCCCATTCTTGTGCACCTACCTTGGCCGTAGCGACAAGAAAAACGGACGGCCATTCCGTTTCATTTTGAACCACTCCAAAGCAACCGCGCCCAATGTATACCTAATGCTCTACCCCAAGGGTCTGCTTGCCAATGCGCTTGACGAATCACCGCAACTAAAACACCAAATTTGGGAATTCTTGAACGGTATCAGTGCGGAGACCATGCTCAACGAAGGCCGCGTGTACGGAGGCGGTCTCCACAAATTGGAACCGAAAGAGCTGGCAAGAGTCCCGGCTGGCGCGCTTGAAGACCTCCTTGCCGAAGTCGTCTGGGCGGACAGATCGCTGCAAACGCGGCTGCTCGACCCTAGCCCGCCCTCAGCGACATCCGAGTACACTCCATCCCCCTCCATCCATCCTTTGCCCTAACTCCCCTCTGCCATCCGCCCCTTGCGCTAGGCGAGCATATGTTCTAGTATCGGCAGCGTAGAGCAACCCACGCGCCCGGCGAACGGGCGCTTCGAGGCCCTGGCAGGTCCCTGAGCGGGACGGCAGCCGGGGCCTCGTTGCGTTTAAGCGGGCGCGGCCATACAGGAGGCGGCGATGCGAGCGGCAACGGCGGAGGCGGAGCAGCAGACGGAGCGAGAGCGCTGGGCGCGCGAGCAGTTGCTGGAGGCGCTGGACG
>JAPPFU010000185.1:0-4972 GCA_028875085.1 Chloroflexota bacterium | reverse complement strand
CAGCAAGGCGGCGTTCGGCGGCGTGCGCGCCGCGCCCGCGGACGGGCCGGTCACCTTCGTCGCGTCGGACGAGACGGAGGACCGGATGGGCGACGTGATCGCGGCGGACGGGTGGGAGTTGGAGGCGTATCAGCGCAACCCGGTGTTCCTGTGGGCGCACGACTACACGCGAGCGCCGGTGGGCCGCGCGGTGTGGACAGGCGTGGAGGGCAGGCGGCTGCTGGCGTCCGTGGTGTTCGCGCCGACGCCCTTCGCGCGCGAGGTGGAGACGCTCTACCGCCAGGGCTTCCTGCGCGCGGTGAGTGTGGGCTTCCGCGCCAAGGCGTTCGCCTTCCGCGCGAGCAGCGGCGGCGGGGAGGGCGTGCGCTTCACGCGGCAGGAGTTGGTGGAGGTGAGCGCCGTGCCCGTCCCCGCCAACCCGAGCGCGCTGGCCAAGGCGATGGCGGACGGGCTGGACGCGCCGCGCATGCGCTCCCTCTTCGGCCTCGGCGAGGCGTGCGGCCCCGGCGCACCGGAGGCGTCGGACGAAGTGGACGACCTGCGGGCAGCGCCCGTCATCGCGGCGCTGCGGCGCTTCCGCGGCGCGGAGTAGCGGCGGGCGGGAGACACAGACGGACAACGCAGGGGCAACTCTCGAACCGCCCCCGCAAGCGCGACACAGCAAGGAGGAGCGATATGTCGGCAATCGAGGAGATCCAGCGGGAAGTCGCGGCGGCGCACGCCTTCGTGCGGGAGCGGGTGGAGCCGCTCTCCCAGGAGGTCACGCTGCTGCGCGAGGAGCAGGAGCGCTTGGCGCAACAGGTGAGCGGGGCGCTGTCGCGGCAGCGGGAGGCGCGCCGCGAGGCGTTGCGCTCGGCCAGCGACCGCGTGCGCGTCCAGGGAGGCAAGCTCGACGGCGCCGACCTGGTCGACCTCGCCATCGTCCGCAGCCTGATGCGGGCGCAGGCGGCGCAGCCCCAGGACTACGACCCCGCCGCGCTGCGCGCATGGTCGGAGACCGTTACGCGCGCGATGGACTCGGCCACGGCGGGCGCGGGAAAGGAGTTGGTGCCGCAGGAGGAGGCGCGCCAACTGTGGCGCGACGTGAACGGCGAGACGGCGGTGGCGCAGTTGTTCGAGACGGTGAACATGCCGTCGAACCCCTTCGACGTGCCGCTGCAACTCGGCGACGTGGACTGGTACCCGGGCGCGGCGAATACGGCGCCGACCGGGACCGACCTGACGACGGCCAAGCAGACGCTCACCGCCTACGAACTGGTGGGCATGGTGCCGTGGGCGTACGAGTTGGACGAGGACGCGGTAGTGGCGATGCTCGCCGAGGTGCGGGCGGCACTGCTGCGCAACGCGGCCCAGGTGCTGGACGACGTAGTGCTGAACGCGGACACGTCGGCCACGGGGAACATCAACCACGACGGCGCGTCGCTGGCCAAGACGGCGGCGGGCAAGGCGCACTACCGCATCGGCTTCGACGCCTGCTGCACCTGCCCCTGGTGGACAACACCGCGCAGGCGAACGACCACAACGCGGGCGTGTCGGCGGGGATGTTCAACGAGGCGCGGGCGAAGATCGGCAAGTACGGCCTGCGCCCCAGCCAGTGCGCCTTCATCACCGACGTGCGCACCTACATCGCCGCGCAGTCGGTGGAGCAGTTCCAGACCATCGACAAGCTCGGCCCGCACGCGACGCTGCTCACGGGGCAGTTGGGCTCGGTCGAGGGCGTGCCCGTCATCGTGTCGGAGCAGATGGGCCTGGCCGCCGACTCGGGCAAGGTGAGTTCCACCGCTGCGTCGAACACGCGCGGGCGGCTGCTCATCGTGAACCACACGCAGTGGCGCAAGGGCTTTCGGCGCGAACTGCTCATCGAGACGGAGCGTGACATCCAACGCCGCCAGAACGTGATGGTGGTGAGCATGCGGGTCGCGTTCGCGGAGCGCAGCGGCTCGCGCTCCGGCGCGACGCACACGGCGCTCCAGTACAACATCACCGGCGTCTAGGCGCCGCGCGCCCCGCCCCCCCCGCGCCCGGGGGCGCCCCCCGGGGCCCGGGGGGGGCGTGGGCGGGGGGGGGGGGTGTGGTTGGTTTGGGGGACGATTTGGGCGGGGGAGGCGGGCACGCTGCGCCGCGCGACGCACAAGGGCAACGTGTGGTTGATCCTATTCAAGGCGCGTGCCTCCAACACCGGCAACGCCTACCTGGGCGGCGAGGACGTGGCGGCGTCGGACGGCCTGGCGCTCACGCCCGGCGACGCGGTTACGCTAGAGTTCGCGGAGCCTATCTCCACCTCGCAGTTCTACGCCGCCGCCGACAACGCGGACGACGCGGTGGACTTCCTGGGGGTTACGTGATGGGCCGCCCCACGCGCATCACCTTCTCCCCCGCCCGCGCTCCCCGGCGCGCCGCCGAGACCGGCCAAACGCCGCCGCCGCCTGCCGCGTCGGGGAGCGAGCGTCAGTTCGCCGCCGACCTGCTGCGGACGCTCGGCGACTGCCGCTTCCTGTGGCTGCCGCGCTTGACGGACGCGGAGTCGTCCGTCGAACGCACGCGCCGCGCCGCCGCGGTCACGTGGAGCGAGAGCCTGGCGGAGTTCGACGCGCCGCCCGAGGCGCTGGGAGGAGGCGCAGCCGTCGCCTTCAACGGGACGAACGAGCGCGGGACGGCGCCCGCCTCCGCCGCCTACTCCTTCGCGGGCGGGGGCGCGGACGAACCCTTCAGCGTGGCGGCGCTGGTCAGGCCGGACGCCGCGCGGGCGGGATGCGTTGCCGCCAAGCACACGAGCAGCGCGAACGGCGCGGAGTGGGAGGTTTCGCTCGACGCCTCCGCCTATCCGCGCTTCGCGGTGTACGACGGGACGCGCGCCAACGCCATCGGGCGCGAGCGCCGCACGGCCTGGACGCCGGGCGCGTGGGGGCTGCTCGTCGCAACCTATGACGGCAGCGGCTCGGCGCCGGGCGTCCGCCTCTATCTCGACGGCGCGCGCGTGGACGACGCGAACGCCTCGGCGGGCGACTACGGCGCGATGCGCGCGACCACCGCGCCGCTGCGCATCGCCTCGCGGGAGGCGTCGGGCGCGGAGGCGGGCTTCTTCGAGGGCGCGCTGGCGATGCTTGCTGTATGGGGCAGCCACTGCTCGGCGGACGAGGCGTGGCGGCTGACGGCGCTCACGGGCGCCCATTTCGGATTGGAGCTGTAGAAAGGAGGAATGCATGAGCGCGTTGGACAGTTTGTGGAAGCGCAACTTCGCGGCGCTGGGGCCGTACTGGCACCACGTCTTCGGCGTGCTGGGCGCCCGGGCGGTGGTGCTGCCGCTGGTGGGGGCGGGGAGCGACGGCGCGCCGGACGCGGCGTCCTTCACCGCGCGGCGCTGGTCCACTGCGGCGCCTGACGCCGTCTTCACGTGGAGCGAGCCGCCCGCCTCCTTCGACGCGCCCTTCGACCCGGCCGACCCCGCCTGCTGGCAGGGGATCGCGCCGGTGCTCACGCTCAACGGGAGCGACGAGAAGTGCGGTGCGCCGAGCCACTACTACTGGTCGCTGCCGCGCCAGCAGGCGTCATTCGGCGTGTGGGCCCGCCTGTCCGACGCGGCCAACGCCACGCTGTTCGCCAAGAAGTTGGACGCGAGCAAGCGCGAGTACCGCGTCGGCTTCAACGCGAGCGGCGCGCCCGTCATCACCGTCTACGACTCGTCCCGGGGCGGCTACATCCAAACGGAGGGCGTCTCGGCCATCGGCGAGGACGAGTGGCATTTCGTCGTGTGGACGTACGACGGGCTACGGCAGGCGCACGGCCTGAACGTCTACTGCGACGGGGCGCCGTGCGCGACCACGGACAGCACGACGAACTTCACCGGCAGTTCCAGCGGCTCGTCGCCGCTGCGCGTGTTCGAGGACGCGCAGGATGACGACCTCTTCTACACGGGTAAGGTCGCGGGCGGGCCGCTCGGCCCCTTCCACATCGACCGCCTCGCGTTGAAGCAGGAGCAGGTCGAGCGCCTCTACACCCTGGGCCGCGCCGCGTTGGGGTTGGTCTGATGGCGCCCGCGCGCAAGGACTACACGCCGTCCGTCCGCCCCCGCGCGATGCGCGAGCAGGGGCAGCGCCGCCTGACGCCCAACTACCCCGACCCGAGCGAGGTGAAGCACCTGTGGGTGTCGGAGGGCCACCAGGACACGGCGCCCCACGTGCTCGCCGCGCCCTCCACCGGACGGCGGCTGCGCGTCATCCGCGTGCGCGTCTACCAACTCGCCGCCGACGGCCACCACTTCTGCGAGGTCTTCTTCGGCGCGGGCGCGAACATCGGCTCGCGCCCCGGCAAGGCGGTCGACTACCTGCGGGTCCCCAATCTGGGCGCTGGGGAGACGCGCACGTGGGGGCGCGGCGCCGGGCCACTGGGGGAGAAGAACGAGCCGCTCTCCTATCGCTTCACCGCCGCGCCCTCGACTAGCCACAAATTCATCATCGAGTACACGGAGGAACGCTGATGGCGCGCGAAGCCTACCGGTCGCTCTACGGCGACCTGCGCAAACTGAAGGACAACTCGCTGCTGGACGACCCGGCGGCGGGCAACGGCGACGACGACGAACTGTTCGAACTGCTGCTCGCGGTGTCCGCGTGGGTGGACGCCTACTGCAACCGCCACTTCTACCCGCTGACTGCCGCGCGCCGCTTCGACGTAAGGGGCGGCGCGCGCCTCCCCGTCCCCGATCTCGTGGCGCTCACGAGCTTGACCCACCGCCCCGACGGCGGCGAGGCGAGCGAGGCGTGGGCGCCGCACGACTACGCCCTCGAGCCGTACAACGCCGACCCCTCCACGCCCTGGGGCGCTCCCTACGCCTCCATCCTCGCCCTGGGCGGCGGCGAGCGCCGGACGTTTGAGGCGGGCCGCCGCAACTACGAGGTGAGCGGCGTCTGGGGCTACGGCCAGCTGGCCGAACCCTCCGGCGCGAGCGTGGGCCCCCCCGGGGGGGGGGGTGGGG
>JAPPFU010000175.1:6300-8873 GCA_028875085.1 Chloroflexota bacterium | reverse complement strand
GGGGTATAGCGGCGCGGGCGACGACGATCTGCTGCGCCGCCTGGAGGCGATGGGTTACACGCGGGAGTTGACGCTCGGGGCGGGCCTGGCCACCGCACTGGACGGGAGCGCGGCGCGCGACCTGCTGCGCGGGCGGCTGGTCTTCCCTATCCGCAACGAGGCGGGAGACATCGCGGGGTTCGCTGGCCGCGCGCTAGATGACGCGCAGCCTAAGTATCTGAACACGCCCCAGACCGCCGTGTTCGACAAGGGGCGCATCCTCTACGCCTTCGACCGCGCCAAGGACGCTATCGCCGCCGAGCGGCGCGCAGTCGTCGTCGAGGGCTACATGGACGTCATCGCGGCCCACGAGCACGGCTTCCGCAACGTTGTCGCCTCGATGGGCACGGCGCTCACCGACGCGCAGATAGGGCTGCTCTCCCACCGCGCCGAGACGATCGTCTTGGCGCTCGACGCCGACCCGGCGGGGCAGGGGTCGATGTTCCGCGGGCTGCTCGACCTGGCGCGCCGAACCGCCGCGGTGGAGTCGCAGCGGCAGGGCCTCGCTTTGCGACGCGCCAAGGTGTTCGACACCTTCCGCGTCGCCGCCCTTCAGGACGCGAAAGACCCGGACGACCTCATCCGCGGCGACCCTGGCCGCTGGCGCCAAGCGGTGGAGGAGGCGGTTCCGCTGGCCGACTTTCTGCTGGATGCCGCGCCGCGCAACCTCGATCTGTCCACGCCTGCGGGCAAGGCGACGGCGGCGGAGTCGCTCCGCAGCGTCGTGGCCGGCGTCGGATGGAACGAGCGCGACCGCTACGTGCAGCGCCTCGCCGCGATGCTGGAGGTGGAGCCGGAGACGTTACGCGCTGCGCTTGCGCGCTCGGAGGCGCAACCACGCGCGGCAGCGCGGGCGCCGCAGCCGGGAGGGCGCGTCTCCGAGGCGGACTTCCGCCAAGTGAAGGGCGACCCGCTGGAGGAGCGCCCCCTAGCGCTCGTGCTGCGCTTCGCGGATATGAGCGAACGTTTGGGGGAGCTGGCGGTGGGGCACTACCAGCGTGCGGAGAATCTGGCTGTGTTGAGCGAAATGCAGGCAGGTGGTACAATAGACGAGGTGCGCGCACGGCTCGACAGCCAATCGGCGGAACACCTCGACCGCCTGCTTGAGACGGATCTGCCGCCGATGGACTTCAAGCAGCGCAGCGCCGATTTCGACGTGTGCGTGCGCAGGCTGGAGGAGCGCGCGCTGCGGCAGCGCAAGGCCGATGAGCAGTTGGTGTTCGCGGAGACGGCGGCAGCCGGAACTCCCGCGCCCCCCGAGATGGAAGAGCAGGCCCTTGCCGTCAACGAACGCCTCCGCCAGCTTTTCGCCGCCAGCGCAAAGGCGCCGTAAGCAGCGCCCTACGCTTTCCTCCGCATCTCGCGGATAAGGGGTCTACCCGTGACAACCAAGACGCGATCGAAGGCGGCGGCTCAGGCCGCCAAGCGCCAACCCGCCAAAACGCCCAAGCCCAAGCGCAAGGCGTCCGCCGCGCCGGAGCCGGAGGCGTCGGAGAACGGCGCCGCGCCCGAGGCGCAGACGGCGGCGAGCGCCACGGCGTCCGCGCCCAGTGAGGCCGCTACCGCGCCGGTGAAGGCGGCGAAGCGCCCGTCCAGGTCGGGGCGTAAGGCGGCTGAGACTGTAGCCGCGCCGGAGTCTGAGGCGTCGGAGAACGGCGCCGCGTCCGCGAAGGCGGACAAGCCCAAGCGCAGGCGTGAGCCGAAGAGCAGCAAGAAGGCGCGCGCCGTTGCCGAGGTCGAGGCCAAGGCGGCGTCAGCCGAAGCGTCGGCGCCGGATGCGGAGAGCAACGGACACGACGCGGGGGCGCAAGGGTGGGTCGGCATCGCGCAGGCCGTCGCGCTCGACGAAGCCTCGCCCAAGACGGAGGAGGCGCAGCACGCGGCGGCGGAGGCGCAGGCGAAGAAGGCGAAGGAAGCGGAGCCGGAGGAGCTTGACGAGGGCTCCGACCTCATCGACGACCCGGTGCGCATGTACCTGCGCGAGATCGGGCGCGTTACGTTGCTGACCGCCGCGGACGAGCGCCGCTTGGCGCAGGAGATCGCCTCCTTCAAACACATCGACCGCCTGCGCAAGGAACACAGGGAGTCGCACAAGCGCGACGCGGCGGAGACGGACGTGGCGCGCGAGTTGCTGCGCCGCCTCTCGGAGCGGGCCAAGCTCATCGACGCGGTGGCGCGCTACCTCGGCATCAAGGGCCCGGTAACGCTGGGCGTCCTGGTCAACGACCCGCGCATCCGCGAGGCAATCGACGCCACCGTCAAGGAGGAGCTCCTCGCGCACCTTGCCAAGCGCTCCAAGAAGGAGGACCCGGGCCAGACGATGGCGAAGGTGCTCAGCCTCCCGCTAACCAGCAAGAGGTTGCCGGCCGAGGCCGAGCGGCTGCCCAAGGGCATGGAGCCGGTCGGCGAGCCGCTGCGCCGGACGACGGAGCACGCCAAGGTGCTCGAGGCGGCGGCGCGCGCGGCGGGGGTCAAGGACGGGGTAACGCTCGGCGCGCTGGTCGAGGATGAGCGCGTCCGCGAGGCCGTCGCCG
>JAPPFU010000175.1:0-6290 GCA_028875085.1 Chloroflexota bacterium | reverse complement strand
CCGCCGCCATCTCCGGCTTGGAGGAGTTGGAGCGTCTGACCGAACGTGCCAAGGAGGAGGCCCCCGAGCAGCCGGCGCCGGATGTGAGCCAGTTGCCGCTGGATGCTCGGCGGCTCCGGGCGGAGGTCGAACGCCGCCGCGTTGAGGCGGAAGCCGAGGGCGAGCTCCGCCTCGAGGAGCACGAAGCGGTTGAGCAACTGCTGCACGGCCTTGCGGAGCGCGCCAAGGTGTTCGAGGCGGCGGCGCGCTCCGCCGGCGTCAAGGGCGCGGTAACGCTGGGCGCGCTGGTCGAGGACAAGCGCGTGCGCGAGGCTATCGGCGGCGCCGACGCCAGCCTGCAGATGCTCGACGACGCGGCCAAGCGCTTCAAGCAGGAAGACCCCTCGCAGGCGATGGCGCAGATGATGCCGGAGGTGGTGCAGTTGTCGCTGGACAGCCGCCTGCTGCCGCCGGAGGTGGTGGAGACGTTCGGGGAGGAGTTGCGCATCAAGGACATCCCCGCCGCGCTGGCGGACGACGACCTCGCCATCATGCTGGCCACCCACGAGCTGCCGCTGCGCGCCTACTACGGCAAGACGGCGAGCGCGGGCCAACGTTCGCAGCAGCACCTGGCGGAGGCCAACCTGCGCCTGGTGGTGAGCGTGGCCAAGAAGTACATCGGGCGTGGTATGTCGCTCCTCGACCTCATCCAGGAGGGGAACATCGGCCTCATCCGCGCCGTCGAGAAGTTCGACTACCGCAAGGGCTACAAGTTCTCCACCTACGCCACGTGGTGGATCCGCCAGGCCATCACGCGCGCCATCGCCGACCAGGCGCGCACCATCCGCATCCCCGTCCATATGGTGGAGACCATCAACAAGCTGATGCGCGTCAGCCGCCGCCTCGTCCAGGAGTACGGGCGCGAGCCGACGACGCTGGAGATATCGGAGGGGATGGAGGTGGCGCCGGAGCGCGTGCGCGAGATCCTCAAGGTGTCCCAAGAGCCGGTCTCGCTCGAGGCGCCCATCGGCGAGGAGGAGGATTCGCACCTAGGCGACTTCATCGAGGACCGCAGCGCCCCCACGCCGACGGACATGGCCACGTTCCAGATCCTGCGCGAGCAGGTGGACGACGTGCTCGACACGCTCAGCGACCGCGAGCGGCGGGTGCTGCGCTTGCGCTTCGGCCTGGAGGACGGGCGCAGCCGCACGCTGGAGGAGGTGGGGCGCGACTTCGGCGTTACGCGCGAGCGCATCCGCCAGATCGAGGCCAAGGCGCTCCGCAAACTGCGCCACCCCACCCGCTCCAAGAAGCTGAAGGACTTCCTGGAGTAGGGGGAGCGGGCATTCCTGGTCAGCAGGGCCTTTGCCCAACCATTCCGGCATTCGCGTTGCTACCCGCCGCCGCGTAGCTGGCACTTATGAGGCGCGCCAGGGGTTTAGGGTTTCAAGGTCGAGATGGGCAAAGTCGGCGGTGTTGCGGGTGGCTAGGGTTAGGCCATTCGCCTTGGCCACGCCGGCGACGAGAGCGTCGCCTAGGTCGATCGGGCGCCCTGCGAGACGGGCTTGCGCTCTGAACTCGGCCGACCACTCTGCCCCCGCCCTGTCCAATGGGAGGATGCGGTCGCCGTACGCCTCAAAGATGGCCGATAGCATCTCGGATAGGCGACTGCGGCGCGGCGTGTGGGGAAGCAGGCGCAAGCCGAACTCCACCTCGTGAATGAGGATAGATGACAACCATAGGTCTTCTTGCTCCGTCAGAAAGGCGACGACGCGTAAATCGGGAGCGTCCTTCGCCACTTCCGAGAGCACGTTGGTATCGAGGAGGAAGCCGCTCATTCGCCGTCGTCGTGGCTGAACGGAGTCTCGCGGTTGGAGTGGCGGTCGGGCACTTGGAGGTTGGTTCCGCGCGGCACGTTCTCGACCAGCCAGCGGCCCAGGGGCATGCGGGGCGGGGCAGCGTGCGCCCGCCACGCGGTCTCAGGAACGACAACGAAGCGCTTGCGCGCGCCGATGCACTGCGGCCCCTCCGTCTCGGACAGGCGGAGGACTTCGGACAGGTGCGCTTTTGCCTGGGCGACCGTCCACTCGCGTTGGGGCTCGGATGTCAACACGGAGCGCTCCTCCGAACACATGATAATAGTCTATGATAGACTATAACAATGAGTAGTGTAAAGCGTGGACAGCCATGTGCCTCGGTGTATCCCTGCCTTTCCGCCCCCACCCCGCCCCATCCCGCGTATACTCGCGGCTATGCCCGAGATACCCGACCTTGAGGTCGTCAGGGACTTTCTGAACGAGCGGCTGCCTGGGCGGCGGGTGGCGTACGCGGAGGCGCCGGTGGCGTCGATCATCCGCTCTTACGCAGCCGAAGACTTTGCTGGCGACGTTGCGGGGCGGACGTTCGGCGAGGTGTCGCGCTACGGCAAAGACCTCTACTTCCCGCTGGACGATGACCGCTTGCTGGTGGTGAACCTGATGCTGACGGGGCGCTTCCACTGGTCGGAGGCGTCGGAGGCGCGGCCCAAGCGCACCTTCTTCCTGCTGGGCGTCGGCGGGCATGAGTTGCGCTATACGGACGAGCGGCACATGGGGCGCATCTACTACGTGCGCCCGGGCGAGTTGACGGAGCGCGTCCCCGCTATCGCGGAGTTGGGGCCGGACGCGCTGGACGGCGGTGTGAGCCTGGACGAGTTCACGGAGCGGCTGCGCGCCTTCACGGGCGAGATCAAGGGCATCTTGACGCGGGGCAAGTTCCTTGCGGGCATCGGCAACGCTTACGCGGACGAAGTGCTGTTCGCGGCGGGAGTGTCGCCGTTCACCAAGCGCAAAGAGCTGACGCCCGACGACGTGCACCGACTCCACGAGGCCGTGCCGCGCGTGCTGACAGAGGCGCGCGAGGTCGTCCGCGAGCGGATGCTGCCGGACATCCACAAGAAGGTGCGCGACTTCCTACAGGTGCACCGGCGGGGCGGCGAGCCGTGTCCCTCTTGCGGGGGTGCCATCAGCGAGTTGACGGCGAACCAGCGCATCACCTCCTACTGCCGCCGCTGCCAGCCGGGTTCGCTGCTGCGCGGCGTCCGCGAGCACGCGGCGGGGCGCTCCGCCTAGCCATGGCCGCCTCCCGCGTGGTTCCGCTGCCGCAGCCGTTCGACTTCGACCTGACGGCGGGGCATCAGACCTACTACCGGGGCGCGGCGGGCGCCGACCTGTACGACGGCGGGGTCTACTACCGCACGCTGCACTACGGCGGGGGCGCGCTGGTGGCGACGGCGCGCGAGACGGAGGGCGGCGGCGCGTTGGAGATCGGCGTGCCGGGGGACGCCGGCGCGGAGGCGCTCGACTACGCGGTCCGAGCGATGCGGCGCATGCTGGGGTTCGACACCGACCTGCAAGGCTTCTACGACAAGTTGAGCGGCGACGCCGTCCTGTCCGCCGCTGTGGGGCATCTGCGCGGGCTGCGCCCAACGCTGACGGAATCGGTGTTCGAGGCGCTGGTTACCGCGGTGATGGGGCAGCAGATATCGGGGGCGGTGGCGCGGGCGGTGCGTGAGGCGTTCGTGGGCGCGTTCGGTACGCCGGTGGAGGCGGAGGGGCGCACGCTGTACGCCTTCCCCACGCCGGAGACGGTGGCGGCTGCGAGCCACGAGGAGTTGCGGGCAGTCAAGCTGAGCAACCGCAAGGCGGAGTACATCCACGACATCGCGCTCAAGACGCTCGACGGCACGCTGGCGGACGAGCGGCTGAGCGCGTTGGACGACGACGAAGCCATCGCACACATGGTGGCGTGCCGCGGCGTCGGGCGCTGGACGGCGGAGTGGATGCTGATGCGCGCTCTTGGCCGCGAGGACATGTTCCCGGCGGGCGACCTTGCCCTCAATCGCGTGGTGTCGGAGATGTACTTCGACGGCGCGCCGCTGACCGAGCGGGAGCTGGCCGACTTCGGGCGCGAGCGGTGGAGTCCGCACCAAAGCCTCGCCGTTACCTACCTCTTCTCCCACCTGCGCCAAACCCGCGCGGCGGCGGGGCGCGCCAAGTCCGCCACCGGCGACGCGCCCCTCTGATGCCCCGCCGCGTGCTGCGCGTCGAGCGTTCGGTGAGCATCGCGCGCCCCGATTGGGAGGTGTTCACCTTCCTCGCGGACGCGGAGAACGAGGTGCTGTGGCGTCCGAAGGTGCTGCACGTGCGCAAGACCTACGCCGGGCCGATGGGGTTGGGCGCGGCCTATTGGCGCGTGGACAAGGGGTTGCTGGGGCGCAAGACGGGCATCGTGCGGGTTACCGCCTACGAGGCCGACCGCGCGGTAACGTTTGCGGGTTCTTTCGACGGGGGTGCGCAGCCGACGGACGAGTATCGGGTAACACCGACGCCGGACGGCGCGGAGACGCGGGTGGACGCGGCGTATGAGACGCCGTTGGGCCACCTGGGCGCGCTGGCGGCCGGGCATCTGAGCGTCAAACGCGCCCGCGAACTCGCCGACAACCTTGCTCGCCTGAAGCGCCTGCTGGAAGACCCGGCGCGGACGGACGCAATCATGGACGCGGCGTGGGGGGAGCGCCCGGCCTAGCAGGCGCCCCGTGAGAGCAGCAGGCCATTGCGCGCCTCCACCGCCGCCGGATGCGCCAGCCCGCCGCCGTCGATGAGCTGGCGCAAGTGGCCGTCGAGGAAGGCGAGCGCGCCGTCGGCAAGGCTTGCCTCCGCCGCCTCGCGCACCGCGTCTTGGAACGGGTAGGCGCGTGCCTTGGCCGGGTCGAGCTTATCGGCGATGAACACTACCTGGCCGAGCGGGGAGAGGTCGTCCCGCGCCGTTGTGTGCCAGCGCACCGCGTCCAGGGTGTCGGCGTCGGCCCAGCCGTCGGTGGCGAGCCACGCGGCGCCCACCGGGCCGTGGAGAAGGGTGGGCAGGCGGCGTTCCACCGCGTTGACGCGCAGCCCGAGCCGCTCCGACTCCGCTAGCAGTTGCGCGGGGAGAAGGTGGCGCGCAACGTCGTGCGCCGCCGCCGCCAAGTCGGCCTGCGCCGCGTCGATGCCGTGGCGCTCCGCAAGCCCCCGCGCGATGTTCCGCACGCGCTCCACGTGCGCTTGGAGTCCGGCGGGCAGCGCGTTGAGGCGGGCGTGGAGCGCGTCAGGCAGGAGGGGTGCCTCCCTCACCCCATCGCTCCAAGGTCGCGCCCGCCGAGCAGGTGGAGGTGGAAGTGGGGGACGATCTGGCCTGCGTCGGCGCCCTGGTTGGCGACGAGGCGGTAGCCGGAGGCGGTCACGCCCGCCTGCTCCGCCACGGCGGGGGCGGCGGCGAGGCAGCGCGCGGCGGCGTCGAGTTCGCCGGTGGGCGCGTCGGTCAGCGCGCCGACGTGCTCGGCGGGGTTGATGTCGCGGAAGGCGAGCACGCCCTCACCGCGATAGACGACCTCCGCCGGAATTGACCCGCCCGCGATCCTGCAGAAGACGCAGTCGGCGGCCATCGCAGAGCGCCTAGTCGGGAACGGCGAGGCAGGTTACGGTGCGGCCCACCCCGCCGATGGCGTGGACGGAGCTGGTTACGATGTCGCCGACGGAGCTGAGGTCGGGCGCCTCGAGGATGGCGATGACGTCGTAGGGGCCGGTTACCATGTCCACCGACGCGACGCCGTCGATGCCGGCGAGGCCGCTGACGACGTCCTTGGTCTTGCCGACTTGGGTTTCGATGAGCAGGAATGCGCGCGTGTTCGCCATGTAGCGCCCTCCGCAAGAAGTATGACCGCTGCGTGAAGCGCGGCGGGGCGATGATAGCCCTCGGCGGCGCCCGCTACAATCGCGCCGATGGGGGCGCTCACGCAAGAGGCGTTCGCGCGGGCGGCGGCGGCGCTAGGCGTTCCGCTGGAGCGGGAGGTGCTCCAACGTTTCGCGCGCTACCGCGAATTGACGGCGGCGGCCAACGCGCGCTTCAATCTCACCTCGTCCGTCGCGCTCGCGGACATCGAGCGCGTCCATTTCCTCGACGCGCTGTCGCTCGCGCCGCTGCTGCCGCGCGGGACGACGTCGCTGGTGGACGTAGGCTCCGGCGGCGGTTTCCCCGGCCTCGTGCTGGCCGCCGCCTTGCCCGAGTTGCGCGTTACGCTGGTGGAGGCGTCGCGCAAGCGGGCGGCCTTCCTGCGCGAGACGGCTGCTGCGTTGGGGGTCGCGGCGCGGGTGGAGGAGGGTCGCGCCGAGACGCTGGCCCGCGCGCCGGAGTTGCGCGAGGCGTCCGATGCGGCGACGGCGCGTGCGCTAGGCGCGCTGCCCGTCGTCTTGGAGTTGACGCTGCCCTTCCTGCGCGCCGGCGGCGTGCTGCTG
>JAPPFU010000128.1:2923-8878 GCA_028875085.1 Chloroflexota bacterium | reverse complement strand
GAACAGCAGCGTAGGCAGCGTGAGCGTGCCTTGGAGCAGGTCCGCGCCCACCGGCTTGCCCAGCTCCTCCTCCGTGCCAAGGAAGTCGAGCACGTCGTCCATCACCTGGTAGGCCATGCCGATGCCGCGTCCGTAGCGCCGCAGCGCGTCGGAAGCGGCGGTGTCCGCGCCGCCGAGCACGCCGCCCGCCTCCGCCGCCGTGGAGAAGAGGGAGGCGGTCTTGCTGTAGATGCGGTTCGCGTAGTCGTCCAGCGTCTGCGTCCAGTCGAAGGCGCTGAAGTGCTCGGCCAACTCACCGCGCGCCAGTTCCATGATGGTCTCGGAGAAGCGGCGGATGACGTAGATGTCCCCGGTGTCGCAGACGTAGGTAGCGGAGGCCGCGAAGACGAAGTCGCCGAGCAGGATGGCCGCCTTGCCGCCCCATAGGCTAGGGGCGGTGGCGCGGCCCCGGCGCGTGCGCGAGCCGTCCACCGTGTCGTCGTGAATCAGCGTGGCTATGTGCAGCAACTCCACCGCCGTGGCCATAACGACCGGCTTGTCGTCTTCGTCCTTGGCGCTGGTCTGCGCTGCGAGCAGGGTGAGGGCGGGGCGCACCTTCTTGCCCCCGCTGAGCACCGCTTGGGCGAGAAGGCGGTCGTCAAGCGACAGGTCGGCCTTGGCGGCGAGGTCGCGCAGGTTGGCCTCAACGCGCTCGAGACCGCCGCGCACCGGCGCGTAGATGGTGTCCACCGAGCGATCGGGCGGCGCGGCCATCAGGAGCCCAGCGCCGCGAGCATGCGGTCGGCCAGCGCGTCGTCCAGTTTGGCGAACAGAGGCATCGGCTCAGGGAGCGGCGTGCCCGGAGCGGGCGGCGCGATGGCCCAGCCGACCTCCTCGACGCGCCCTCCGCCGCCCAGCAGTTCGTGCAGCCGCTGCGCGCTGAAGGGCAGATAGGGACAGAGCATCTGGCGCAGCGCGGCGATGGCGTAGAGGGCGGCGGTGAGCGTGCGAGCGGCGGCCGCCTTGTCCTCCCGCACCTGGCGCCAGGGCGCCTGCGCGTCGAGATAGCGGTTCGCCTCTCGGGCGAGGCCCATCGCGTGGCCAAGCCCCTCGCGGAAGCGCGGGGCATGGTCGAGGCTCCGCGCCTCGGCGGCCATCGCGGCGTCAGCGGCGGCCATCAGCGCGCGGTCAGCGGGCTCGAGGGCGTCCGCTTGAGGGACGCGCCCGTCGAAGTTGCGCCGCACGATGATGAGAACGCGGTGAACGAGGTTGCCGAAGGCGGCGACCAGTTCGTCGTTGTTGCGGCGCACGTACTCCGCCCACGAGAAGTCGGAGTCGCTCGTCTCCGGCATAGCGGCGGCGAGGTGGTAGCGGAGCGGATCAGGCGGCAGTTCGTCGAGGTAGTCGGGCAGCCACACCGCCCAGTTGCGGCTGGTGGAGAGTTTCTGACCCTCGATGCCCAGGTACTCGTTGGCGGGCACGTCGGTGGGCAGATTCAGACCACCCGCGCCCATGAGAATCGCGGGCCAGATGATGGTGTGGAACGGGATGTTGTCCTTGCCCATGAAGTAGTAGGAGCGCGTCGACGCATCCTGCCAGAAGAGGCGCCACGCGTCGGGGTCGCCGGATCGCGCCGCCCACTCGCGGCTTGCGGACAGGTAGCCCATCACCGCCTCGAACCAGACGTAGACGCGCCTATCCTCGTAGCCCGCGATGGGCACGCTCACGCCCCAGTCTAGGTTGCGCGTTACGGCGCGGTCTTTCAGCCCCTGCTGGAGGTAGCCGAGCGTGAAGTTGCGCACATTGGAACGCCACGACTCCTTGTCCGGCTGCGACAGCCACTCGCGCATCCGCTCCTCAAAGGCGCTGAGCTTGAAGAAGAGGTGCTCGGTGTCGCGTATCTCCACCGGGTGGCGCACGCCGTCGCGCTGGTAGAAGGGCGCCTTCAACTCGATGGGGTCGAGGATGCGTCCGCAGTTGTCGCACTGGTCGCCGCGCGCGCGGTCGAACGCGCAGTGAGGGCATTCGCCGTTGACGTAGCGGTCGGGCAGGAAGCGGTCGAAGTCGGGCGAGTAGGCCACCAGCATGGTTCCCGGGTAGAGATAGCCACCCTCGTGCAGCCGCCGCAACAGCTCGTGCGTGGTCTCGCGGTGGTTGTCCGTCATCGTCGTCGTGAAAAGGTCGAACGAGATGCCGAAGCGCTCCCAGCAGTCGAGGAAGGAAGCGGTGTAGCGCGCCGCCGTCTCCCCCGGCGTAACCCCATCCTCTTCCGCCCGCAGCGTTACGGGCGTGCCGTGGGCGTCGCTGCCCGACACCATCAGCACCTCGTTGCCGCGCAGGCGATGGAATCGCGCGAAGATGTCGGCGGGCAGATAGGAGCCCGCGATATGCCCCAGGTGCAACGGGCCGTTGGCGTAAGGCCAGGCTACGCCGATGAGGATGCGCTCAGCCATGAAGGGATGCGTTCACGAAGGGTTGGGAGCATTCTAGCAGGGCGCCGTCAGGCAGGCGCCCTCAGCCACAGGCGGTAGGCCTCCCTGCGCGACACGCCGTGGCGCTCGGCGACGACGGCGGCGGCTTCCCGCCTCGTGGCGCCGTCTTTCTTCATCATCCTGATGAGGCCGAACGCGGCTAATGAGTCCACCTCGCCCATCTTCACGGGCGGCGCGCCCTCAATGACGATGGTGAACTCGCCACGTGGCTTGGCGAAGTAGGCGTGGGCCTCCTCCAACGTGCCCCGCCAGACCTCTTCGTACACCTTGGAGAGTTCACGGCAGACGACGATGCGTCGGTCGCCCAGCGCCTCCTTCAGCATGTAGAGCGCCGCACGCAAGCGGTGCGGCGCCTCGAAGAGCACCAGCGTCTCCCGCTCGCTCGCCGCGCGCCGGAAGAAGTCCGCCCGCTGCTTGTCGTTGCGGGGCGGAAAGCCGAGGAAGCGAAAGCGGTCGGCGCGAACGCCCGCCGCGGCCAAGGCCGCCGTAACCGCCGACGGCCCGGGCAGCGGGGATACGCGGTAGCCCGCGTCGGCGGCGGCGCGCACCAACGCCGCGCCCGGATCGCTCACGCCGGGGGCGCCCGCGTCCGTAACCAGCGCCACGTCTTGGCCGGCCTCGAGCGCGGCCAGGATGCGGGGCGTGTGCTTGGCCTCCGCGTGGGCGTCGGAGCGCACCACCTTCGGCGATGCTCCGATATGGCGCAGCAGCACGCGGGCCGAGCGCGTGTCCTCCGCCGCGACCAGGGCGACCTCGCCCAGGACGCGCGCGGCGCGGAGCGTCAGGTCTTCGAGGTTGCCGATGGGCGTGGCGACGACGTATAGCGTGCCTGGCATAATGCTTCCCGCCGCGATTATAGGAGGGAGCCTGCTTGGACGCGCTGTTGACCGAAGAGGAGCGGATGATGCGCGCCTCGGTGCGCGAGTTCGCCAACCGCGAACTGGCGCCGCGCGCGGCGGACTACGACGCCAGCGAAGCCTTCCCCTGGGACAACGTCGCCGCGCTGTCGGCGCTCGGTCTGATGGGCCTCACCATCGGCGAAAAGTACGGCGGCGCGGGCGCCTCCTGCGCCCAACTCGCCGTCGCCATCGAGGAGGTCGCCCGCGCCTGCGCCGCCACCAGTGTCATCCACCTCACGCACCTCTCCCTCGGCGCCGAGTGCGTCGCGCGCTACGGCGACGACGCCCAACGCAGCCGCTGGCTCCCGCCCCTGGCCGCCGGAGAGACGCTCGGCGCGTTCGCCCTCACCGAACCCTCCTCCGGCAGCGACGCGGGCGACATGCAGACCCGCGCCGTCCGCGACGGAGACCACTACGTCCTCGACGGCGCCAAGACCTTCATCACTAACGGCCCGGAGGCAGGACTGACCGTCGTCTTCGCGGCCACCGACCCCGCCGCCGGACGGCGCGGCGTCTCCGCCATCGTCGTGGAGAAGGCCGCGCCAGGCCTGACGATCACCCCGCAGAAGGGCAAGATGGGCATCCGCGCCTCCTCCACCGCCGAGCTCGCCTTCGACGCCTGCCGCGTTCCCATCGCCAACCGCCTGGGCGAAGAGGGCGCAGGCTTCCGCATCGCGCTCAGCGTCATCGACTCCAGCCGCATCTCCATCGCAGCGCAAGCCGTCGGCATCGGGCAAGCCGCGCTCGACGCCGCGACCACGCACGTCCAACAGCGCCGCACCTTCGGCGAACCCCTCGCCGAGCGCCAGGCCGTCCAGTTCATGCTCGCGGATATGGCCACCCGGCTCGACGCCGCGCGCCTGCTCACCAGGCGCGCCGCCCAACTCAAGGACGCCGGCCAGTCCATCAACAAGGAGGCGGCAATGGCTAAGGTCTACGCCTCCGAGGCCGCCCACTTCGCCTGCGACAGGGCGCTCCAACTTCACGGCGGCTACGGCTACTTCCGCGACAGCGCCGTCGAGCGCCTCTACCGTGACCAGCGCGTAACCGAGATCTACGAAGGAACGAGCGAGGTGCAGCGCATCGTCGTCGCGCGCGCGCTCCTGCGGGAGAACGCACCCTAGCCCGCTTACGCCGAGTGCCGCGCTGATATAGCATCGGCGCATGCGTATGACGGACTCCAGGCGCCGCCCGCTGCTCCGAACGGCGCTGCTGCTTGCGTTCTGCTCCGTGGCGCTTACCGGCTGCTTCCGCATCGAGCTGGCCATCAGGGTGCACGAGGACGGTTCGGGCGTCGCCGACATCGTGCTCGCCATCGAGGACTCCTTCCTCCGCCTGGCAGGCGCAGAACCGACCGACTTTGCGGACAGCCCCGACCCCGAAACGCTCGCTCCAGGGGCGACCCTAGAGGAGTACCGGCAAGACGGGTTCACCGGGCAGCGCGTAAGCTTCGAAGTTCCGGACATGGAACAACTCCCGCAGGCGCTGGCGGAGGCACTCGGTGATGATAGCGAGGCCGTCCTCAGCGGCCTGGAGTTGGTCCGCGATGGGGAGGGTTGGCGCTTCTCATTGCCGCCTGCGCCGCTGGGCGAGCAGACGGCAAGTGGATTGGGCGGCGCCGACTCCCTCGAGCAGTTGGGCTCGTTGCTTGAGAGCGCGTCCTACGTCGTCCGCCTCGCCCTGCCCGGCGAGGTAACCGACCACAACGCCGACCGCGTCGAGGGCGATGAGCTCGTGTGGGAGCTCGACCTGATAAGCACAGAACCACGGGCGCTCAGCGCGCGCAGCCAGCCCCCAGGCGGCTCCAGCGACTGGGCGATTCTCGCCATCGGCATAGGGGGCGCCGCAGCGCTCATCACCGCCGTCGTCCTCCTCGCCCGGCTCTCCCGCCGCAGTGCGTAAGCCCCGTATATCCCCTTCGTTCGCCCTGATAGAATATCGGCGATGGGCCCCACCCCACGCCGCCCGCTGCTCCGAACAGCGCTGCTGCTTGCGTTGTGCTCCGTCGCCCTTACCGGCTGCTTTCGCTTCGAGCTGGCCATCAAGGTGGATGAGGACGGTTCTGGCGTCGCCAACATCGTGGCCGCGTTCGAGGACTCCTTTCTCCGCCTGGCAGGCGAAGAACTGGCCGACTTCACGGTCAGCCCCGACCCCGAAACCCTCCCGCCAGGTGTGGCCGTCGAGGAGTACCGCCAAGCTGGGTTCGCGGGGCAGCGCTTCAGCGTCGCGGTTCCCGATATGGAACAACTCCCACAGGCGCTGGAAGAGCTCGGCGACGAAAGCGCGGCCTTCATCAGCGACCTGGAGCTGACCCGCGAAGGCGAAGTCTGGCGCTTCTCGTTGGCGGCGGAGTTGCCGGTGAGCGAACAGGCCGCCGGCACGGACTTCGTTTTTCGCGGCGATTCCTATTCCCTCGAAGATCTCCTTGAGACCGCGTCCTACACCGTGCGGCTCGCCCTGCCCGGCGAGATCGCCGACCACAACGCCGACCGCGTCGAGGACGACGAGCTCGTCTGGGACATCGATTTCACCAGCAAAGCGCCGCGCAGGCTCAGCGCGCGCAGCCAGCCTCCAGACGGTCTCAG
>JAPPFU010000128.1:0-2913 GCA_028875085.1 Chloroflexota bacterium | reverse complement strand
GGGCGATCCAAGCCATCGGCTTAGCGGGCGCCGTCGCGCTCATCGCCGCCGTCTTCCTCCTCGTCCGACTCTCCCGCCGTCCAAGGTCGTTCCGGTAACCCTCTCCCGCCGGCGCCGCTCCAGCCTCCCTCCCATTTGCTTGCCCTGAGGAAGTCAAAGGGCGAACGCGCCGCCGCCCGGCGTACAATCCGCCTATGAACACCCCCCCTTGCACCGTCGGCTCCGTCAACCACGTGGGCGTCGCCGTGCGCGACATCGAAGCGACACTCCGCCTCTACCAAGCGCTGTTCGACTCGCCGGAGACGCGCGTCCTCGAGCCGGACTTCCTGCCGCTGCGCGCCGCCATCATCGTCCAGGGCGAGACGCACATCGAACTGCTGGAGCCCACCGACCCCGACAGCGACCTAGCGCGCTTCATCGAGCGGCGCGGCGAGGGACTCCACCACCTCGCGCTCAACGTGGACGACGTAGACGCCAAGGTGGAGCAGCTGAAGGCACTCGGCGTGGAGATGATCGACCAGGCGCCCCGCCAGGGGATGACGGGGCGCATCGCCTTCATCCGGCCGTCCGAGACCTACGGCGCGCTCATCGAGTTGGTGCAGCCGTTCGCGGAGGGGTGAGCGCCAGCGATGCCCCGCGTCCTCATCGCCAAGCCGGGGCTGGACGGCCACGACCGCGGCGCCCTCGTGCTAGTGCGGGCGCTGCGCGAGGCTGGCTTCGAGGTCGCCTACACCGGCATCCGCCGTACTCCCGCCGAGATTGCCGACGAGGCGCGGCGGTTCGGCGCCGAGGTGGTGGGCCTCAGCATGCTCTCCGGCGCGCATATGACGCTCACGCCCCGCGTACTCGACGCGCTGGAGGAGCGCGGCCTCGGCACTGTCCCGGTCATAGCGGGCGGAATCATCCCCGAGGCCGACCGCCGCGCGTTGTTGGAGATGGGCGTGGCGGCGGTGTTCGGCCCAGGCGCCCGCGCCGGGGACATCGCCGACGCCATCCGCGCCGCCGCCGCCAAGCCCCGCGTCCCCTAACCTCTATCATTCGCGTTCCAGGAGGCGACGCTATGACAGAGACCCTCTACACCGTCAAGGTCGAATCGGGCGTGCCCGTCGCTATGCGAGACGGCGTTACGCTGCGCGCGGACGTCTACCGCCCCGACGCGCCGGGGCGCTTCCCGGTCATCCTCGAGCGCACGCCCTACAACCGGTGGGAGCGGCGCGGCAACCACGTCGTCATGCCCGTGTACGTCGCGCAGCGCGGCTACGCGGTGGTCATCGTGGACGTGCGGGGGCGCCACGGCGCGGACGGCGAGTTCGCCCCCTTCCATCAGGAGCAGGACGACGGCTACGACACGGTGGAGTGGTGCGCCAACCAGGCGTGGAGCGCGGGAAAGGTGGGAACCTACGGCGCCTCCTACGTTGGGGCGACGCAGTGGCTGGCGGCCACGCAGCACCACCCCGCCCTCGTCTGCCTCGCGCCGACTGTTACTTCCGACGACTACTACGAGGGTTGGACGTACCAGGGCGGCGCTTTCCAACTGGGCTTCGCCGGGTCGTGGTCGCTCCAGGCGCTCACGATGGCCAACCTGCCCAACCTCGAGCGCAACGGGCGCGTCCGCGACGGCGACCGCGAGCGCCTCGCCGCCGCCATCGACCGCCTGCCGCACAGCCTGGGCGACGCTGCGCCCGCCGACTTGCCGCACCTCGACCCGGCCCAAAGCCCCTTCTTCTTCGAGTGGCAACGCCACCCCACGCTCGACGACTACTGGCGCAAGGTGCGGATAGCGGACTATCACGCGCGCATCACGACGCCCGCGCTGAACATCGGCGGCTGGTTCGACATCTTCCTCGGCGGCACGCTCGGCAACTTCACCGGGATGCGGACCAACGGCGCGACGGAGCAGGCGCGCGCCGGGCAGCGCCTCATCATCGGCCCATGGTCGCACACCACCATCGCCTTGGCCGCCTCCGGCGCGCAGTACTTCGGCGTCGCCGCGACCGCCTTCGGCCTCGACCTGCTCGCCGAGCACCTGCGCTGGTGGGACTACTGGCTGAAGGGCGAGGACAACGGCGTGCCGGACGACCCGCCCGTGCGCATCTTCGTGATGGGTGCGAACGAGTGGCGCAGCGAGCAGGAGTGGCCGTTAGCGCGCGCGCAGTACGCCGACTACTACTTCCGTTCCGGCGGCGCTGCGAACACCGCCGACGGCGACGGCGTCCTCTCCGCCGAGCCGCCGGGCGACGAGCCGCCCGACTCCTACGTCTACGATCCCGCCGACCCCGTTCCGACGAACGGCGGCGGCTTGTGCTGCTACCCCGCGCTGCTGCCCGGCGGCCCGTTCGACCACTCCGCCATCGAGCGCCGCCCCGACGTGCTGTGCTACACCACGCCGCCGCTGGAGCAGGACACGGAGGTAACCGGCCCCGTCTCCGTTAGGCTGTTCGCGTCCACGGACGCGCCCGACACCGACTTCACGGCGAAGTTGGTGGACGTGTGCGAGGCGGGCGATTGCGCCATCGGCTTGACGGACGGCATTGTGCGTGCGCGCTACTGCAACGGTACGGACGCCGCCGACTTCATCACGCCAGGCGAGCCGACGGAGTACCGCATCGATCTGTGGGCGACCAGCAACGTGTTCAAGAAGGGGCATCGCATCCGCGTCGAGGTGTCCAGCAGCAACTTCCCGCGCTTCGACCGCAACCCCAACACCGGCGAGGAGCCGTGGCAGGCCGCGGAGATGCGCCCCGCCGTCCAGACCGTCTGGCACACGGCAGGTCTGCCCTCGCGGATCGCCCTTCCCATCATCCCTGCCGGACCCGGCCCCCCCCCCCCAAACAAAAAAAAACTAAAAATTTGGGGGTTACCCCCCCCCCCCCCCCCCCCGGGGGGGGCGCCCCCGCGCGCCCCCCCCCGGAG
>JAPPFU010000049.1 GCA_028875085.1 Chloroflexota bacterium | reverse complement strand
GAGATGGTGAGCGAACCGGACATGCGCTCGGCGGAGGAGGCGCGCCAGTATCTGCTCGCCCTCCACGCCATCCTGCGCTACCTCGACGTCTCTTCGGCGCAGATGGAGGACGGCGCCTTCCGCTGCGACGCCAACGTCTCCATCCGCCCCAGGGGCGAGACGGCGCTGGGGCCGAAGGTCGAGGTCAAGAACATGAACTCCTTCCGCGCCGTCTTCCGCGCGCTGGAGTTCGAGATCGAGCGCCAGACGGCGCTGGCCGTCCGGGGCGAGCGCATCGCGCAGGAGACGCGCGGATGGGTGGAGGAGCGCAGCGAGACGGTCTCCCAGCGCTCCAAGGAGGAGGCGCACGACTACCGCTATTTCCCGGAGCCCGACCTGCCGCCGCTCAACATCGACCCTGCGTGGGTGGCGCAGATCGCGGAGGCGCTGCCCGAACTGCCGGACGCCAAGCGCGCCCGCTTCGCCGACGCCTACGGCCTCTCCGCCTACGACGCGGCGCTGCTGACCGCCTCGCCCGCCTCCGCCGCCTACTTCGAGGAGGCGATGACCGCCTTCGCGGCCGGGACGAAGACGCAGGCCAAGGCGGTCGCCAACTGGATGACCACCGACCTCGCCCAGCGCCTCCACGAGGACAACGCGGACATCGCCGACCGCCCGGTCGCCCCGGCGCACCTCGCCGAGTTGGTAACGCTCATCGACGAGGGCGTCGTCGGCTCCGCGCAGGCCAAGCGCGCGCTGGACGCGATGTACGGCTCCGCCAAGGGCGCGCGCCAGGTCGTGGAGGAGCTGGGTCTGGCGCAGGTGTCGGACACGGACGCGCTCGCCGGGGCGGTGCGCGAGGCCATCGACGCAAACCCACAGGCGGTCGGCGACTTCATCGCGGGCAAGGAGACGGCGGCCAAGTTCCTCGTCGGCCAGGTGATGCGCCTCACCAAAGGCAAGGCGAACCCGTCGGTGGCGGGCGAGATGGTGCTGGCCGAATTGGAGAAGCGCCGCTAGCGGGAGCACGCGCCAAAGCGCCGCCGTTCGTGGCACAATAGAAGCGTCGCTCCGCTCTGGCGCAGCCGTGCCAGGGCGGACGCTCCGGAGGTATTAGGCGGGCATGGGTTCGTTCATCAATGCGGCGGTGATTCTGGTGGTGGGGCTGCTGGTCGCGACCATCCTGCTCCAGGTACGCGGACAGGGCGGCGGGCTGTTCGGGGCGGCGGGGACGACGTTCCGCACGCGGCGCGGCGTGGAGCGCACGCTGTTCCAGGCCACCATCGGCCTCGCCGTGCTGTTCGTGATTCTGGCCGTCGTGAACCTGCGCTTCGGGTAAGCGCCCTATGGCCGCAAGCCCCATCGTCACCCTCACCACCGACTTCGGCGTCTCCGACGCCTTCGCGGGGACGATGAAGGGCATCGTCTACTCCATCAACTCCAGCGCGCGCGTCGTGGACATCACCCACGACATCCCGCCGCAAGACATCCGCACGGCCGCGTTCGTCTTCGACTCGGCCTACCACTACTTCCCGCCGGGCACGGTGCACGTGCTGGTGGTGGACCCGGCGGTGGGGACGAATCGGCGCGCCATCGTGGTGCAGAGCCCGGACGCCTACTTCGTCTGCCCGGACAACGGCCTGCTCTCCTACGCTTACATGCGCGGCGGCGGCGCGTTGCCGGACGGCGAGCCGTTCGAGACCGCGAGCGTGGGCTTGCCGGACGGGTGGAAGGCCTATCACCTGACGAATCACCAGTATTGGCATCACCCGGTCAGCAGCACCTTCCACGGGCGCGACGTGTTCGCGCCGGTGGCGGGGCACCTGACCACCGGCGCGGCGCCCAGCGCGATGGGCGCGGCCATCGACAGCGTTACGGCGTTCGTCATCCCGCAGCCGCAGCAGCGTGGCGACCGCCTGGTCGGCTCCGTGATGCACGTCGACCGCTTCGGAAACCTCATCACGAACCTGAAGGCAAAGGATGTCTTCATGCCCGACGCCCACACGGTCATCGAACTGGCCGGGAAGCGCCTGGCGGGTCTCGCCTCCTCCTATCAGGGCGGCCCGCCCTACAAGGGCATCATCGGCAGCCACGGCTACCTGGAGATCGCCGGGGCCAACGCCAACGCGTCGGAGATGCTCGGCGTCGGCGTAGGGGACGAGGTGGCGGTGGGCACGGAGGGAGCGTAGGGGGATATGGTCACCGAACGGTTCCTGCCCGGCGTACCAGGCCGTGAAATCGAGGGAGCGTATAACGCGGCGCCAGGCAACGAGATACAGAACGGGAAGTTCGATAGCCCAGAGTCCTCCGCGCGTCTGGCGGCCAACACATTCGGTTTCTTCCTCTCTCGGCTACAGGAGTTGCCGCCTCTCCCAGGGTGTGAGGATGAAACGTGGCCTGCGACATCCTTGGCGCTCGAGCGAGAAGTGCGCCTGCCGTGGCGCAGCGGGCGTCATCCCGTGCTGGATGCTCTCGTTGCCACGCCGTCGGCCTTGATCGGCATTGAGTGCAAGCGTTTCGAACCCTTTCGCACAAACCGAGTAGCCCCGCTCTCTGATGCCTACTGGCGGCCTAAGTGGGGCGACCACATGCAGAGCTATGAGCGCGTCAGAGACAGGGTGCGCAGCGAGGCGGGCGAAAGATACCGCCTCGACGCGGCGCAATTGTTCAAGCATGCCTTGGCCTTGCGGACACAAGTCCACCGGCCCGAAGAGCACCTCGGCAGCGGCCTAAGGCCCATCCTGCTGTACGTCTACGCCGAGCCGGAAGCTTGGCCCAACACGGGCGAGCCGGTCGACCATCGAGCGATAGCCGACCATAGAGAAGAAATCGAGGCTTTTGCGGAAGATGTCTCGCAAGACGAGGTGCGTTTCGTCGGCCTCTCCTATCGCAAACTACTGGCGGAGTGGAGAAAGAGCGCGTCGCCAGACGTTCGCAAGCACGCGGAAGCCGTCCTCTATTGGTTCGCGCCCTAGGCGCTACGGCGCACAGCCCTACGCTCCTACGGGAGGCAGCGAGCGAGAGGCAGCCTCCTCCCTAACCGCGCAGAGGCAGCGAAGAAGCATGGGACTGGCCATCGCCTACATCCTGCTATCGTCGGCGAGCTTCGCCTTGAACCAGGCGAGCGTGCGGCGGGGGATGCTGCGCGGGTCGGCGCTCCAGGGCGTCTACTCCAGCTCCGTCATCGGCGTGGTGTTCCTGCTGTTGGCCGCCGCCGTTTCGGCGCAGCTGTTCCGCGCCGGCGACATCGTGCCCACCGGCTACCTGATGCTGGCGGCTGCGGGCGTGAACCACTTCATCCTGGGGCGCTACTGCAACCACCGCGCCATCGGCGCGATAGGCGCGAACCGCGCGCGCGTCGTGGAAGGGGCGAACGCGCCCTTCTCCATCCTGCTTGCCGTCGCGCTGCTGAGCGAGGAGGTTACGGCGCTGATGTGGGGCGGCATCGCGCTGGTGATGCTTGGCCCGGTCATCGTCTTCCGCCGTTCGTCCGGGGCGCGGGCCGCCGCAAGCGCGGCCGGAGTGGCGGGAGGGAGTGGGAGTGGAGGCGCGTCCCCTGTGATCGCTCAGCCCACCGCGCCCCCCGTCAAGTACGTGGAGGGGTACCTGTTCGGCGTCCTGAACGCCGCGTCATGGAGCATCAGCCCGCTGCTGATCCGCTCGGCGCTCGAGGACACGGGGCTAGGCGTGCTCGGCTCGCTCACCGCCTACGCCGCGTCGACCGCCGTGTTGCTGCCGCTGCTTGCGCTGCCGAGCGTGCGGCGGAACCTGCGCAGCGCCGATATGAGCACCGGGCGCTGGTTCGTCGTCAGCGCGTTCAGCGTGGTGACGGCGCAGATGTTCCGCTACCTCGCCCTCAGCGTCGCGCCCGTAACCATCGTGGTGCCTATCATGCGGGCGTCCAGCGTGCTCCTGCTGCCCGTCTCTTACCTCATCAACCGGCGTTTGGAATCCTTCGAGCCGCGCGTCATCCTCGGCGTCCTGCTCTCCATCGCCGGGTCGCTGCTCGTGGTGCTCTAGGGCGCGCTCAGACGCCCCGCCGCGTCCAATGCGGCCTCCGTCGCGTCCGCGCCGCCGATGGGCATCAGCAACGCGCGCTCGGCGCCCACGTCCGACAGCGCCTCCAAACGCACCGCGCAATCCGCCGCCGTCCCCGTAACGAAGAAGTGCTCGCAGATGGCCGCCAACAGGCCGTCGGGGAGCGCTCGCGCCGACTCCGGAAGGCGCCACGAAACGCCCGCGCGCGTCAGTCCGGCGTTGAAGCGTCCGAGGCGCAGCCAGTTGAACGCCGCGCCGCGCACGCGCTCCCGCGCTTCCGCCGCGCTCCCGCCGACGGAGAAGGGAACGACGTAGGTCGTCTCGAACGGCTGCCCCGCGCGTCCGCTCTCGGCGCGTCCGGCGGCGACAAGCTCGGCGGCCAGCGCGCGCGTCGGCGCGGAGACGCCGGTGAAGAGCAGCGCGCCGTCGCCGACCTCGCCCGCAAGGCGCACCGCCTTCGGCCCCGACGCCGCCAGCAGCACCGGAGGGCCGGGCGGAAGCACGTCCTCGATGCGCTGCTGCGCGCTCGTTCCAAACTCGGCCGATTCCCCGGCGAGCAGCGCGCGTATCGACACGGCGACCTCGCGCATGCGCATGCGCGAGGCGGGCGGCTGGCCAGTCTGCTCAGCCGTACTGCCGCCCGCCCCGATGACGAGCTTGAACCGCGCCCCCGCTATCTCCTGCATCGTGCGGGCAAGCGCGGCCAGCTGAAAGACATGGCGCGTCAGCACGCTGGCGACGGCGGGGTAGAGGTCGATGCGCGGCGCCGCGCGCGCGGCCAGGGCGAGCGCCACGAACCCGTCGCGCCCGTAGTCCAGATGGTCGGGCACGCCGACGCCCGCCGCCCCGGCAGCCTCGGCGCGGCGGACGAACGCGACCGTCTCCTCGATGCTCGCCCGCAGCGGCGCCAGCAGGTCGATGCGCATAGTGTAGTAAGCCCCCCGGCAGGATGATGGTCAAGGGTAAGCCCCCGCGCAACGCTTCCGCCATGCCTCACCCGAATCGAAGCGAGATTCCCGCTTTCGCGGGAATGACGGAGAGGGGACGCGGCGCTAGGTTACGCGGATAGGATGCGGCGCAGGCTGATTGAACAGGTAACCTTTCTCGTTGAAGGGCACGCTGTCGGGCTGCGTGTTGCCAACTGCGTCGGTGGCGCGCGTCATGAGCACGCGCTCGCCCCGGGCCGCATCCCACACGAACTCGAATCGCGCCCAAGAGCGGTCCGCCTGCCGCCCCGACAGCTCGGCGTCGGCCCACTCGCGCCCGCCGTCGGCGCTCCACTGCACACGGGCGATGGGCGCCGCCGGGGAGTGCGCGTAGCCGTGGACGCGATGCTTACCCGCCGCCAACTCGGCGGGCCAGGGCAACGCCAGGGCGCTCTTGATGATCTGTTCGGTTACGGGCTTGCCCTGCGCCTCACCCTCCGGCGGGTAGCGGTCGCCGATGAGCACGTAGGACGTGGTGTTGTTGCGCGTCCATAGTTGCCGGGAGGAGGCGACGATGCGCCCGAGCCACTTGACGCTCGCGCTGCCCACCCACCCCGGCACGAGCGCGCGGAGGGGGAAGCCGTGGTCTTTGGGCAGCGCCTCCCCGTTCAGCACGTAGGCCAGCAGCGTATCGGGGTCCATCGCCTTCTCCGCAGGCAGCACGTAGCGGAATCCCCCCTCCGGCGAATCGGCGTCCAGGCCCACCAGCAGCACGCTCACGGCGCTGGCGTGGATGCCCGCCAGCGTGAGCACGTCGCGCAGCGCGACGCCCACCCATTCCCCGTTGCCCACCGCGCCCGTCATCCATTGCGTCCCCGACGCCTTGCGTCCCTGAACGACGTCGAACAGGGCGCGGTGGTTGCCCGCGCACTCGAGGTAGGAGATCAGCGTGCGACTGGGAAGCGCCTTCACGTCGTCGTAGGTCAACTCCATCGGCTCCGCCACCGCGTCGCCCTCGACTGACAGCCGCCAGTCGGAGGCGCTCACGTCGATGCTGACGGAGTTGTTGCGCACGAAAAAGAGGTCGTTGGGCGTGATGACGCCATGCAAGGTCTCGAGCCGCGTCTCCAAGCCCTTGTCGTCGCGGCGGATGAAGGGCGCGGGGTCTTTGAACCAGGGCGCGGCGGGCGGCGTCGCTGTGGGCGTGGGCGTGCTGCTCAGTGCCGAGGGGCCGACGCAAGCGGCCAGCACCGCCGCCGAGCCGCCCGCCACCAGCAGACGCAGGAACTCGCGGCGGCTCATCCCGCGCGAGGCGGCGTACTCCCACAGCGGTTCGGCGTCCTGCTCCGCCGCCGAGGGGCTGGGCGCGTTCTCCTGCATGCTGATTCTCTCTGCTTCCGGCGGGTGTCCGGCGCGCCCCGAACAGGCCGCGCGCAGGATTGGCCGCATGATAGCGCCGCGCGGCGGCGGCCCGCGCCGTTGACACTCCACGGGGGTGGGTGTACAACGCCACCGAGTCCAGCGTGCGCTGCGCGCCCCCAACCGGCGCCCAGCCGCCTAAGGAGGCCTTTATGGCCACGCAGCAAGCAACTACGCAACGCGGCTACGCGGAGTTGGTCGAGATTACCGACAAGACCTTCCGCGTCAGTTCGCGCGTCTACAGGGAGCAGGAGGTCTTCGAGCGGGAGATCGCGGAGATCTTCGAGAAGACGTGGGTCTACGTCGGCCACGACAGCGAAATCGCCCAGCCTGGCGACTACAAGACGGCACAGATCGGGCGCTACCCCATCATCCTCACCCGCGACAAGGACGGCGCCGTCTACGCACTCCTCAACGTCTGCCGCCACCGCGCCAATGCCATCTGCCGCGAGAACTACGGCAACTCCCAGAACTTCCGCTGCCCCTATCACGCGTGGACGTACCGCAACAGCGGTGAGTTGATCGGGGTTCCCGACGGCGGGCGCTATCCGGAGGGCTTCTCCACGCGCGGCCTCAGCCTCATCCGCGTCGCCAAGGTGGACTCCTACCGGGGCCTCATCTTCGCCAGCCTTTCTGCCGACGTCCCCGAGCTCGATGAGCACCTGTCGCCCGTGAAGGAGCACGTAGACCTGTGGGCTGACCGCAGCATCGGCGGCGAGCACAAGGTGCTCCATCCACACCGCTACGCCTATCTGGGCAACTGGAAGTTCCAGTGCGAGAACGGCGTGGACGGCTACCACCCGGGCATCGTCCACGAGTCGGCCTTCTCCACCTTCGGCGAATTCGGCATCGGCAACTTCGCCGCGCGCGACCTGGTGAAGCGCGGCAGCATCTCGCGCGGCTTCCCCGGCGGCCACTCGACACTGGAGGGCGGCGCGCGCGATGGGCGCGGCGTTGGACGCGGCCTTCCCCATCGCGCGGAGGAGTATCAAGCCCGCCTGCGCGAGGTCTACGGCGACGACCGCGCACAGGAGATCGTCTCAAACCGCCACACCTTCATCTTCCCCAACGTCTTCCTGTTCGACGAACTGGTGCGCATCATCCAGCCCATTGCCCTGGAGTACACCGAGGTCTACTCACACCCCTTCTGGCTCCACGGCGTGCCCGACGACTTCAACACCCGCCGCCTTTACGAAGGCACGCGCCAGCTGAGCACCACCGGCATGGTGAATCCGAGCGACCTGGAGATGTTCGCGGCCAACCAGACCGGCCTCCACGCACGGATGGAGTGGCTCGTGCTTGACCGGGGGATGCAGCGCGAAGAGGTCGCCCCCAACGGCGAGCGCATGGGCAACTACTCCGACGAAGTCCCCCAGCGCTCCCTCTATCGCCATTGGGCGCAGGTGATGGCGCGGACGGAGGCCGGACGCTAGCGTGGTCTCGACCGCCCGCATCACGCGCCAAGAGGCGGAGGACTTCCTGTACGAAGAGGCGCGCCTTCTCGACGAGCGCGACTTCTTTCCCTGGCTCGACCTGTTCACCGAGGACGCCATCTACTGGATCCCGATAGAGGAGCACTCCGATCCAACCAGGGCGACCTCCATCCTGTGGGACGACGCGCAACTGCGCGCGCTACGCGTCCACCAACTCGCCCACGAGCGCAACTTCGCCCAGTCGCCGCCGTCGCGCACCGTCCACAGCGTCACCAACGTCCAGGTCTCGCCCGGCGACGCAGACAACGAAGCCAAGGTGCGCTGCAACCTGGTCGTGTACGAGGTACGCTCCGGCGACCACCGCCAGCTGGGCCTTGGCGATCTGCGCGCGCTGCCCGCCAAGTGCCTCTACGTGCTGCGCTACGAGGAGCGTTGGCGCATCGCCCACAAGAAGGTGGTGCTCATCAACCGCCACATGCCCCTCATCAATCTCTCCTTCCTCATCTGAACCGGAGGCGCCGATGGACCCCGTTGTGCTCCAAAGCGAGTTCGCCATGGTCGAGATACGTCTGGACGATTCGGCCAACGGCGTGCGCCTGCACATCAAAGACCTCGGCTCGGACGACGAGATCTACCTCGACCCGCTGGAGCTGGAGGCGCTGACGCGCCTCGACCACGAGTTCTTCGTTCCGCTCGTCGCGCCGGCCACCCGCGAACGCCCGCGCCCCATCGACGACGCCGGTCTCTAATCCGCGCCGCCTCGCGCCAGGTCCCCTAGCCGCCGCACGTCCGCCAACGCCTCCAACGACTGGAGCGCGTCGAGCAGTTCCCGCACCTGGGCGGCGTCCAGTCCGCAGGCCGCGTAGCCCGCACAGTCCTCGAACTTGGCCGCCAACTGTTCCTCGCTCAGCGGACGGCTAGGATGGCCAAGGGGCGTATCCACACGCTCCGTGAACACGCGCCCGTCCGCCGTGCGAACCTCAACGACGGCGCGGCCCGCGTAGGCGTCGTCGACCTCGCAGGAGGTGAGCGCGGCGACGCGCAGCGCCTCTTCCTGCGCTAGGCCGACGGGGGTAAAGTCGGCCAAGACGACCTGGCCGTTGGCCAACCCCTTGGCGGCGCCGTAGAGGATACTGTTGGCCGCCGACGTCGGGTTGGGCGGGCGCCTCCGTTCCTCAAGAGGCTCGCACCACGGACGCAGCGCGGGAGCGGCGCGCACGACCACCGACTCGATCTCCGTCGGGCGCACGCGCGCCGCG
>JAPPFU010000225.1 GCA_028875085.1 Chloroflexota bacterium | reverse complement strand
GCACTACTCCAGCGGCATGTTCCTGCGCCTTGCCTTCTCGGTCGCCGCTCACCTGGAGCCGGACATCCTGGTCGTGGACGAGGTGCTGGCCGTGGGCGACGCGGAGTTCCAGCGAAAGTGTCTGGGCAAAGTGCACGATGTCTCCGCCGAGGGGCGCACGGTGCTGCTGGTGAGCCACAACCTGGCCGCCGTAACCGGCTTGTGTGCGCGCGCCGTCTGGCTCGACCAGGGCAGCGTCTCCGCCATCGGCGAGACGGAGGAGGTGGTGCGGCGCTACCTGGCGGCGAGCGAGGCGGGGGCGGGCGGCGACCTGGCAGAGCGGCGCGACCGCGAGGGAACGGGACGGCTGCGCTTCACGGCGTTCCGGGTGGAGGGCGCGGACGGCGCGCCGGCGCCGTCGGTAATGTCGGGCGACAGCGTGCGCCTGGTGGCCGAGTACGCCGCCGAGCCGGGCGTCCGCGACGTGACGGCCAGGTTCCAACTCGCGAACTCGCTCGGCCATGTCGTGCTGACCTTCTGGACGGAGGCGACGGGGCAGCGCTTCGAGCACGCGCCGGAACGCGGGCGAATCGTCGTCGAGGCGCCGCGCCTACCGCTACTCGCCGACCACTACACGGTTACGCTGTGGGCGAGCGTCCAGGGGCACACCGCCGACCAGATCGACGCGGGTTACATCGACGTGGCCGACGGCGACTTCTACGGCACCGGCAAGTCGATGCAAGGCCACCGCCACGGCGTGTTTCAGGTGGAGCACTCGTGGCGGATCGAATAGGGCGCGCGGCTGCCCTTATCCGGTGAGAACCGCTCGGGCAATCGTCCGGTAGACCGAGCCTTCCGGCGTGAGCGTGCTGTGGATGAGGGCGACGCGCTCGACGGCGAACTCCGGCGCGGCCAGTGGCGCGCCTGGCAACGCCGCCCGCAGTCCCGACGCCTCGTCGGGACGGACGCCGCCCGGAACCCGCGCCAGAGTGACGTGCGGGACGAAACGGCGGCGCTCCCGCGTGAACCCCGCCGCTTCCAACTCCGCCTCCACCGCCTGCCGCAACGCCTCGAGCGCTTCCAGGTCGCCGTCGATTCCCACCCACACGACGCGTGGCGACGTCCCGCCGGGGAATGCCTCGACGCGCGCGAGGCGCAGCGCGAACGGTTTGCATCCACTCGCGGCGCGCTCCACCGCCGCCGATAGTTGTGGCGCGGCCGCGGCGTCAATCTCGCCAAGGAAACGCAGCGTGAGGTGAAGCGCGTCCGGCTTCATCCAGCGCAGGCGGCTCCGCGTCCGCCGCCGCATCTCGGCTTGCGCCGCCGTCAGCGCGTCGCGGACTGGCGCAGGCGCCTCCACGGCGACGAACAGGCGCAGCCGCTCGCTCACGGAGCGCCTCCGGCGCCTTTGAGGCGGTCGCGCACCGCGCCCAATCGCCGATACCACTCGGCGATGGCCTCAAGCGAATAGGAAGCGTTGGCCGGACTTGGGCTTGGCGCAACGAAGACCACGCTATTCCCCAGACGGCGCTCCTGCTCCCCCAAGGCGGACGCCGCGTCTTCACCTTCGGCGTAGCGCAGGAAGTGCTTGTAGCCGGTGATGCCGTTGAAGCAGACCACCAGCGGCCGCGCCGCGATGAGCCGCTCCCGCGCGAGGGGCGCCCATCGGCGGTAGTCCGCCGCACGCAACTCCGACGCGACGCGGCTCGGGCGCTTCACCACGTCCGTTAGCCCGAACCCCAGGTCGTTCATCCGCACGTCGTCTTGCGGGCCGAGCGGCCGCGGCCCGGCGATGCCGGAGAGGTTGAGCGCGGGCCAGAAGCGGTTGTAGCGCCCGGAGAAGTAGTGGCCCGCCACGACGGACGACGCGCCGGGGTTGATGCCGACGAACACGATGTCCAGCCCCTCACGCAGGTAGTCGGGGAGGGTCTTGGGGTCGCCGTTCGGCTCGGCCATCAGTCCTCGATTCCGAACAGGCGCGCGGCGTTGGCGTGGAGCGCCTGATGCGCCTGGGCGCCCAGCGCCTCCCGCGCTTGCGCCATCACCTTGGCCTGGTCGAGCAGCGGGTAGTCGGACGCGAAGAGGATGCGGTCGATTCCGACGGCCTGCGCCGCGACGGAGAAGACTTCGCCTCCGTAGAGCAGAAGGGTGGCGGCGGAGTCGAAGTAGACGTTACGCAGCGCCTCGCGCACCTCCGGCATCAGCGCGTAGAAGGGCAGACCGCCGCCCCAGTGGGCGAAGATGAACGCGTTGTCGGGGTAGGTCTCCGCCATCGCCAGCAAGCGTTCGGGGCCGGTGTCGCCTTTGCCGTCGTAGAGGTGGCCGACCGGCTCCGAGCCGTGGAGCAGCACCGGCAGACGCAGGCGCCGCGCGGCGTCCATCGCCTCCGCCAGCCCCTCGCCATCGGGGACGCGCACGCCCTGGCTGGAGAAGTGCAGTTCGCCGACGCCGACGGCGCCTGCGGCGGCGCAGCGCTCGATCTCCTCCACGGCTGCGGCGCCACACGCGGGGTTGACGCTGCAGAAGGGCAGGATGCGCCCAGGGAAGCGCGCCGCCGATTCGAGGATGTAGTCGTTCGACTCGCGCGCCACGCCGGCGTCCGTCCAGCCGTAGCCCGCCGCCGCCGCCGCGTCCACGCCCACCGCGTCCATCGCGCCGATAAGGTCCTCCGCCGTCGCCATCTTGGCGCCGTCGCGCGCGAACAGCGTCGCCATCGTGCGATCGCGGCGGCGCAGCTCCGCGATGCGCGCAGGGAAGGAGGGCGGCAGGAGGTGAGTATGGGCGTCGATGACCATGGGCGCGCTCGCCTCTCCTGCTCGCGCGCCGGGCGCTAGTTCTCGCCGGGGGGCGCGGCCTCCTCGCCCTCACTGTACTCGCGGCTGGAGAAGACGCCGACCTCGCGGCCCTGGTGAACGTGGATGATGAGGTCGTCGCGGGTGAGGCCGATGGCGTCGAGCAACTCCGAGTCGAGGTCGTCGATGAGGTCTTGAATCTCGTCTTGGGTGAAGCGCTCGGACACGGTGAGCGTGCAGTGGATGAGGTTGCCGGCGAAGTGAACGTCGAACCGGCCTTGGGGCTGGTCTTCGTCGAAGATGGTGTACACCTCGGAGTGTGGCGTGCGGCACTCGCGCTCGAATCGCAGGTCCATCCGCTTGCTCCTTCGCGCCTAGGCGCGCACCTGCCCCGAGCCAAGGGCGACCCACTTGTAGGAGGTGAGCTCGCGCAGCCCCATTGGCCCTCGGGCGTGCAGTTTGTTGGTGCTGATGGCAGCTTCGGCGCCGAGGCCCAGTTGGCTGCCGTCGTTGAAACGGGTGCTGGCGTTGACCAGCACCACTGCCGCGTCAACCTCGTCGACGAAGCGCATAGCCGCGCCGTAATCCTCCGTCAGGATCGCCTCCGAGTGGCCGCTGCCGTAGCGCGCGACGTGCTCGAGGGCATCGTCCAGCGAGTCCACCACGCGCACCGCCAGTACCAGGTCGAGGAACTCCATGCCGAAGTCCTCGGCGGAGGCGGCCTTGACCTGCTCGCCGGCAGACGGCCCCAGCAGCGCCAGGGCGCGTTGGTCGCAGCGCAACTCGACGCCAGCGGGCAGCAGGCGCGCGGCCACGGCGTCGAGGACGGAGGGAGCGGCGGCGGCGTGGACGAGCAGCGTGTCGAGGGCGTTGCACTTGGCGGGCGCTTGCGTCTTGGCGTTGAACACCACCTCGCTCGCCATCCCGGGGCTCGCGGAGGCATCGGCGTAGGCGTGGCAGACGCCTACGCCTCCGGTGATGGCGGGCATGGAGGCTTGCTCGGCGACGAAGCGCACCAGGCCCGCGCCGCCGCGCGGGATGAGCAAGTCGATGTACTCGTCCAACTTCACCATCCGCTGCACCTCTGCGCGGTCGGTGGTCTCCACCATCTGCACGGCGCCGGGTGGCAGCGCCGTCGCGGCTAGCGTCTCCTGCATGAGGCGGCCCAGGGCGCGGTTGGTGTTGACGGCCTCCTTGCCGCCGCGCAGCACAACGGCGTTGCCCGACTTGATGCAGAGCGACGCGATGTCGGTCGGGACTTCGGGGCGCGCCTCGAAGATGGCGCCGATGACGCCCAGGGGGGCGCGGCGGCGCTCCACGCGCAGGCCGTTTGCGAGCGTCCGCGCGTCGAAGGACTCGCCCACCGGGTCGGGCAGCGCCGCGACACTGCGAACGCCGTCGGCCATCGCCGCCAGCGTCTTGGGCGTCAACTCCAAGCGCGCTAGGAGCGCCTGCTCCAGACCCTCCGCGCGCGCGGCGTCGATATCGAGCGCGTTGGCCTCCATCAGCGCGGGCGCGTTGCGTTCGAGCCCGTCGGCGATGGCGAGGAGGGCGTCGTTCTTGGCTTGCGTCGACGCCTTGCGCAGTTCGCGGGAGGCGGCCTTGGCGGCTTTTGCCTTCTCGATGACCTCGCTGCTGACGGCGCGCATAGTTAGAGCATCACCATATTGTTGCGGTGGACTGCCTCGTCGCCGTAGTAGCGCCCCACCCGCGCGGGTATCTCGCTTGACCGCACGCCGCTGATGGCGGCCAACTCTTCATGGTCGTAAGAGACGATGCCGCAGGCGACGCGCTCGCCCGACTCCGACACTACGGCGACCACGTCGCCGCGGCGGAAGGCGCCTTTCACCAGGCGCAATCCCGCGGGCAGCAGGCTCCCGTGGCGCTGACGGAGCGCCGCCACCGCGCCGTCGTCGACCACTAACTCGCCGCCCGACTCGGCCAGGCCGCTGAGCAGCCAGCGCTTGCGGCTCTCCATCGCCGACACGCGCGCGGGGAAGAGGGTGCCAACCGGCTCGCCGCGCGCCGCGCGCATCACCACGTCGGAGACACGGCCTCCCGCCATGACTACCGTTACGCCTGAGGCGGTCGCGCGCTGGGCCGCCAGCAGTTTGGACAGCATCCCGCCGCGTCCGGCGCCGTTGGGCGTCGGCTCTGCCAGAGCCAGCACTGCGTCGTCCACAGCATCCACGCGCTCCACCAGCCGCGCGCCGGGGTCGCGGTGGGGGTCGGCGGTGAAGAGGCCGCCGCTGTCGGTGAGCATCAGCAGCAGGTCGGCGTCGATGAGGTTGGCGACGAGAGCGGAGAGGGTGTCGTTGTCGCCGAAGCGCTCCTGGCCGATCTCCGCCGTGTCCACCACGTCGTTCTCGTTCACGATGGGAACCACGCCCGCGCCGAGCAGGCCCTCCAACGTGTTGCGCACGTTGAGGTAGCCCTGCCTGTCCTCTACGTCGTGATGGGTGAGGAGGGCTTGGCCGACGGCGACGCCGTGCCGGGCGAACGCCTCTTGATAGGCATGCATCAGGAGTCCCTGGCCGACGGCGGCGAGCACCTGGCGCTCCAGAACGCCGCGCTCCGGGGAGCGGGCGGCCAGCGCCTCGCGCCCCGCGGCGATGGCGCCCGACGTGACAAGCACCGCCTGCGCGCCCGCCGCGCGCGCTTGGGCGGTCTGCGCGGCCAGAGAAGCGAGCATGGCGCGGTCAAGCCGCTCCGTGCGGCCCGTCAAGACGTTCGTCCCCGCCTTCACGACGATCCGGCGGAAGGCCAACGCGCCGTTATGCTGGTTCGGGCGATTCACTGCGTCACACGCCATCAAGCGAGAACGACGCTGAGGCCGCCGCCGCTCGATTGATTATATCCCAGAGGCGCCCGCGCCGTGGGGCGGCTTCGGCGGGGCGGAGGAGGAGGCAGGCGCGGAGGCCAAGGCGTTTGACACTAGAGCCGCGCACGGCGGATAATCGCCGCCGCGCGCCGCCCTGTACGGCGGCGCGCTCCGAGGTTCGCAGCGCATGCCCAACATCGCGTTCCACGACGGCGAGTACGTGCGGCTGGAAGACGCCAAGGTCGGCATCATGACGCACGCCCTGCACTACGGCACGGGCGCGTTCGAGGGCATCCGCGGCAACTGGAACGAGCGCGACGAGAAGATGTACATCTTCAGGCTGCGCGAGCACTACGAGCGGATGCTCGCCGGGGCGAAGCTGCTCTGGATCGACGTGCCCTACTCGCTGGACGAACTATGCGAGATCACGACCCAGGTCGTGGAGCGCAGCGGCTTCCGGTCGGACGTCTACATCCGGCCGATGGCGTTCAAGCGCGAGGAGAAGGTGGCGAACCTAAACCTACGCTCGCTGGGCGACGGCTTCTTCTGCCTCGCCGTGCCCTTCGGCGACTACATCGAGTCGGACGGCGCGCTCAACTGCTGCGTGGCCTCTTACAGGCGCATCGACGATACGATGATCCCCGCGCGGTTCAAGCTCAACGGCCTCTACCTGAACTCCATTCTCGCCAAGACGGACGCGATGGCGTCGGGCTTCGACGAGGCCATCATGCTCAGCCAGGACGGGCACGTGTGCGAGGGGACGGGGGAAAACATCTTCGTGGTCTACGGCGACCGCATTGTTACCCCGACGCTGGAGAGCAACGTGCTGCCGGGCATCACGCGCGACGTGGTCATCGAGTTGGCGCGGGAGGAGTTGGGGGTCGAGGTGGAGGAGCGGCTTATCGACCGCAGCGAGCTGTACGTGGCGGACGAGGTGTTCCTGACGGGCACGGCAGCGCACGTGCAGGGCGTGGGCACGGTAGACTACCGGCAGGTGGGCGCAGGGGGAACGGGGCGCTTGACCAAGCAATTGCAGGACCTCTATTTCGGAATCGTGCGCGGCAACAACCCCAAGTACGCGCATATGTGCACGACTGTCGCTCCCAGGGTGACCGCCGGCTAGAGACATCGGGCGACTGGTTGGACGCATGCTCAACGGGTTCGCCTCCGAGTACCTGCTGTTCGTCTTCCTGTCCACGCTGGGTGCCGTGCAGTTCACGGCGGCGCGCGCCGGGCTGAGCGGCCTCCTGTTCTTGCGGCAGTGGCCGCGGGCGACCCAGTGGCTCGCCGCGTCGCTGATCCTCGGCGCCTACCTCTGGTTCTTCTTCTGGAGCGGCCCGCGCAACGTGCCGGACACGGGCGACGGGCTGGAGGGCAATACGCAAGCCGTTCTGTTCGCCATCGGCGCGGCGGCGGCGGTCGCGGCCACTTTCATCGCCTCGTCCATTGTGAATTATGCGTGGGGCGCGGCGGCGCAAGCGGATGAGCCGGGGCAACCTCCGCCGCCGGAGGGGCTCGGAAGGCTGAGCCGGACGACCTTCGCCCGCGCCTTCGCTGCGAGGGTGCGCGGGCTGACGCGAGAGGGGAGGTAATGGACGCCCGCATCGTCGAGTGGCTGAACGCCGGAGTGGGGAAGTTCGCGCCGTGGGACGCCTTCATGGAGGCGGTGATGAGCGACTACTTGGCGCCGGTAACCGGCTCCCTCGTTCTGCTGGCGCTCTGGTTCTACGGCGCCGGGGAGCAGGAGCGTTACCGCAACCAGTTGGTTACGGTGATGGGCGCTATGAGCGTGGGCTTCGCCAACTTGGGCGTCTCGCTGGTCAACAACCACTACTTCCGCCTGCGCCCTTTCGACGTCTTGGACGTGCAGCCGCTCTTCTACCAACCCACCGACTCCTCCTTTCCTGCCAACACGGCGAGCGTCGGCTTCGCCATCGCCACGGCGGTCTTCCTGCGCCACCGCAAGCTCGGCGGCGCGCTCTACGCGCTCGCCTTCCTGTGCTCGTTCGGGCGCGTCTACGCCGCCGTCCACTATCCGACCGACATCGTGGCGGGCGCGGCTATCGGCGGCGCCGCCGTGCTGCTGAGCTGGACGCTGGTGCGCGTGCTCGGCTTTATCCCGCGAATTGTGCTAGGCGCGGCGCGGTCGTTCCACCTGACCTAAGGACAGGGACGGGCTAGGAGCCGAGAAGGCGCTCGACGGCCTGGCGCTGATGCTCAAAGAGGGCGCGGATGCCCGTGTCGGCTAGGTCGAGCATCCGCCCCATCTGTTCGCGGCTGAAGGGGCGCTGCTCGCCCGTGCCTTGCACCTCGATGAGCTCGCCCGTGCCGGCCATCACCACGTTGACGTCCGCCTCCGCGCGGAAGTCCTCCTCGTAGCACAGATCGAGCAGCAACTCGCCGCCGACCAAGCCGACGCTGGTGGCGGCGACGGGGGCGCGGAGAGGGACGCGGTGGAGCGCCTTACGGCGCACCAGCGCGAGGAGCGCCTGGTAGAGGGCAAGGTATGCGCCGGTGATGGCGAGGGTGCGCGTGCCGCCGTCGGCCTGGAGCACGTCGCAGTCGAGAGTTACGGTGCGCACGCCCAACTTGTCCAGCTCGGCGATGGAGCGCATGGAGCGTCCGATGAGGCGCTGTATCTCGACGGCGCGCCCGCCGCCGCTGCCCCGGTCGCGCGCGGTGCGCGAATGGGTGGAACGGGGCAGCATGGCGTACTCCGCCGTTATCCAGCCCGAGCCCTCGCCCCGCAGGAAGCGCGGGACGCTCTCGTCAATGCTGGCGGAGCAGACGACGCGGGTCTTGCCCGCCTCGATAAGCACGCTGCCCTCGGCGAACTCGAGGTAGCCGGGCTGGATGTTGATGGGGCGGAGCTCGTCGGGAGCGCGGCCATCGACGCGCGGCATAGGCCTCCAAGCACAGGGACGGATGGCGGACGCACGGAGTATATCCGCCGCGCGCAGCGCCTCACCAGCGGGGCGCGCATTAAAGCAACGAGGCGGCCTCGCCGGCCGCCTTGCGCATACGAATCGGGCGCTGTGTTTCCGTCTGCCCCGTTTGTTCGGATCGATGGGCGGGGCCTGCCCAGTGCTGCGCTTCCGATTCCTTGTCAGTGTACCACAACCGGGGCGTTTGGGGTTTGGGGGAATGTTAACGCTCGGTTACGTCTCGGCGCCGCCGGCGCGCTTGACGCCAAGCGTAAGTTCCGCGCCCTCGACGTTGTGCCGCTCCGCGTGAGCCCCCGTCGCGGGCGGCCCGGCGGCCACCTCCACGCTCAGCGTCTCCTGCCGCAGGTAGGCGCCGTGCGCCTCCAGCACGGCGAGCGTCGCGGCGTCGGCGCCGTCCACGTAGGTAACGATGCGGTCGGCGATGTCGAACCCCGCGTCGCGGCGCATATTCTGGACGCGGTGGACAAGCTCGCGGGCGAACCCCTCCGCCCGCAGCGCGTCCGTCAACTCCGTGTCCACCGCCACCGCGAGGCCGCCCCCCTCCTCCGACGCTATGGCCATGCCCGGCGGGT
>JAPPFU010000204.1 GCA_028875085.1 Chloroflexota bacterium | reverse complement strand
GCGCTACTCCGACCTCGACCTCGCCGTCGTGGGCGAAGAACCGCTCCCGCGCCCGGCGCTGAGCCGCCTCAGGGAGGCGTTCGAGGAATCGAACCTCCCGATGCGGGTGGACGTGCTCGACTGGCGCGCCATCCCCGACAGCCTCCGCGCAACCATCGAGCGGCGCTACGCCGTCGTGCAGCGCCCCGGCTAGGCTCCGCCACCCCGCCCATTGACAACCGCCCCTGCGAGCGGCAAGCCTTAGCCCATGGCCGAATCCCCCGCATCGCCCGGCCTCGACGCGCTCGCCGCCGCCATCGAGAGACTCAAGCAGCGCATCGAGAGCCACGGCGCCGCCATCGAGAGGGACGAGACGCGCACGCGCTTGGTGCTCGTTGACCCGCTCCTCAACGCCCTCGGCTGGGACACGACCGACCCCGCGACGGTCATCCCCGAGCATCAAGTCGGCCGCCACGCAGGAAAGACGGACTACGTCCTGCGCAAGATGTTGAAGCACGACGGCTCGCCGATCATCGCCTTCATCGGGACCAAGCGCCTGAACGAGCCGTTGGAGAACCACCGCGCCCAGATGCTCACCCAAGCCAACATGGCGTGCGTCGAGTACGCCTGCCTCACCAACGGCGACCGCTGGGAGGTCTACGAAGTCTTCAAGGAGGCACCCCTGCACGAGCGCCCCCTCCTCGAAGTCTCCATCCGCCGCGAACCTGCCATCGACTGCGCCGTCAAACTCCAATTGTTCAAGCTGCCAGCGCTCGAAACCAGCTTGGCCTTGTCTCCACGGGCCGCGCGGCAGTTGCTCAGTGAGGCTGTTGAGGCCGGCGCCTCATCCGCAAGCATTAGACAGCTCCTCGATCAAGATGACAGCCTCCGCACGTGGGTTGAGTATGGCGAGACACCGTTGCACTCCGCGGCAAGGGAGGGTGTAGATCCGGCAGTGATTGCACGGTTCCTCGACCTAGGCGCGGATGCCGGGGCAATTACTAAAAGGGGGCACACACCACTGCATTTTGCGGCAATGTACACCCTAAATCCAGCGGTGAGTGCGTTGCTCCTCGACCACGGAGCCGATATCGAAGCAGTGGCAACAGTTGAAGTGACAACAGTGGACGGGAGTCTGCTTACAACTGGCCGGACTCCGTTGCATATAGCAGCAGAGTACAACGAAAACTCGGCGGTGTGTGCGTTGCTCCTCGACCGCGGTGCAGATATCACAGCAACAGACCATTTCAGTCAGATATCGCTGCATCTCGCGGCAAGACACAATATAAACCCGGCAGTGGTCTCGCTGCTCCTCGACCGCGGTGCAGATATCGCAGCGACAGACCATTCCGGTCAGACATCGCTGCATCTCGCGGCAGCGCACAACGAAAATCCGGCGGTGAGCGCGTTGCTACTCGACTATGGTGCCGATGTCGATGCCAAGGACAATGCCGGTTGGTCACCACTGCATCATGCAGCAGCGTTCAACGCAAACCCGGCGGGTGCCTTGTTGCTCCTCGATGCGGGCGCAGACATCGCGGCTGTGGACAACGGCGGTCAGACGTCACTGCATCTCGCGGCATTGAGGAGTGAAGAGCCGGAGATGGTTACATTGCTCCTCGACAGCGGTGCCGATATCCAAGTACGGAATAGTAGTGGCGAGGTGCCGCTGCACTGTGCAGTACAAGGCGGAAATCTAGATGTCATTGAATATCTCCTGAAGAGGGGCGCTGCCGTTGGGGAGCGTGTGCTCGACATGTTCGGTTGGACAGCCCTACACTTGACCGCAGGACGTACATCGGCAGGATTCGAGGGTTACAGGATTACCAAGAAGTTATTGCGTAGCGGCGCAGACCCCAACGTGCTCACGCACGACGGAAAGACGCCCTACCAGATAGCGGTAGAGTGCGGCGCGGGCGAGGAAGTGCTGCGGCTGCTGCGCGAGTGAGTCCCCCTAAAACCCCTCTGGCCGCGCGTGCGCCCACGGGTGCGCCTGCTCGTAGGCGGCGGAGGCGCGCAGCACCGTCGCCTCGTCGCCCAAGCGACCGACGAGTTGGAGACCGATGGGCAGGCGGTCGCCGGAGAAGCCGCACGGGATGCTTGCGGCGGGATTCCCGGCGAGGTTCGCGTGCATGCAGAAGGGAGAGAACTCCCAGCGCGGGTCTATCTCGCGCCCGTCGACGCGCTCCGGCAGCGTCCCCACCTCGAACGCTGTCGTCGCCATCGTGGGCAACAGCCACAGGTCATAGACGTCGAACAGGTCGGCGACCGCACTGCGTCGCCACTCGAGGTCGCGCAACGCGGAGACGTAGCGCGTCAGCGGCCACGACTGCGCCTCGTCCGCCCACTCGACCAGCGTGGGCGACATCTGCGCGCCGAGGCCGATGTTGAGCGCGGGCAGCAACTCCACGGCGGCGTCGGCCAGCAGCAGCGTCATCAACAGTTCCATCCCCTTGACCGTCTCAACGGCCGGGGCGGCCTCCTCCACGCGCGCGCCCATCGCCTCGAACGCCCCGGCTGCGCGCCGGACGGCGGCCCGCACCTGTGGATCGACCGCCGCGCCGTCCACGTCCTCCGTGAAGGCGATGCGCAAGCCGCGAACGTCGGGCGCGTTCACCGCCGCCGCGAAGTCGGGAGGCGTCTCGCGCAAGGAGAGCGCGTCCCGCGCGTCGCGCCCCGCCATCGCCTGAAGCAGCAGGGCGGCGTCGCGCACGTCGTTCGTCATCGGTCCGCCCTGCGACAGGCGCCGCCAACCGCCGGGCCGCCGGTAGTCGGCGGCGACGCGCCCCATCGTCGGCTTGATGCCGTACACGCCGCAGAAGGACGCGGGAACGCGGATGGAGCCGCCCGCGTCGCTCCCCGTCGCCAGCGGGACGAGGCGCGCCGCCAGTGCAGCGCCCGATCCGCCGGAGGAGCCGCCGCACGTCCGCGAAACGTCCCACGGATTGCGGCACGGTTCGCCCAGCCGGTTCTCCGTGATGAGGCGGTGGCCGAACTCGGGCGTGTTGGTCTTGCCGACGATGACCGCCCCCGCCGCGCGAACGCGCTCGACCGCCGGCTCGTCTGCGTCGGGCACGCGGTCTTTGTACAGCAGCGAGCCGTAGGTGGTGCGGATGCCCTTGGTGGCGCTCAGGTCCTTGACGGCGATGGGCACGCCGTGCAGCGGCCCGACCTCCTCGCCCGCCGCCAGCGCCGCGTCCGCCTCCCGCGCGGCGGCCATCGCCTGCTCGGGCGCGACGGTGAGGAAGGCGTTGAGCGCGGGGTTGTGGCGCTCGATGCGCGCGAGCGCGTGCTCGGTCAGTTCGACGGAGGAGACCTCGCGGGCGCGGAGCAGTTCGCCGAGCTGCCACGCCGGCCGCGTTTCCCCGCCCGCCAGCCCGCGCTAGCCGCCGCGCGAGAGGGCCAACCGCGCGGGCGCGAATGCGTCCACGTCGATGGCGGAGCGCCCCGTTACGATCAACTCGGCCATCGCCTTGCCGCTCACCAGGCTCAGCAGTATGCCCTTGCGACCGTGCCCCGTCGCCAGGTAGAGGCCGTCCCAGCCCGGGACGGCGCCCATCAGCGGCAGGCCGTCGTCCGACACCGGGCGCAGGCACGCGGTGGCGTTGACCACCGCCAGCCTCGCCGCATCGGGCGCGAACCGCGCGACGGCGCGCAGGATTGACTCGCACGCCTCCGCCGTTGTCTCCGCCGCGAACCCCGCCTCCTCCTCCGTCGTCCCGGCGTACACCACACCGCCGGACTTGGGCAGCGCGTAGCCCGTGCGGTGGAAGACGCCGTAGCGCTGCGGCTCGACGGGCGCTTGCAGGTGGAGTATCTGGCCGCGCAACGGGCGCACGGGAATGGACACGCCGATAGACGCGCCCAGGCGCGCGCTCCACGGCCCCGCCGCGAGCACCACGCGCTCGCCCTCGTAGGCGCCGCCGCGCGCAACGGCGCGGGGCGTGCGTCCGCCCTCCGCCTCCAACCCGATCACCTCGTCGATGACGATCTCAGCACCGCGCCGAATCGCGGCTTGCGCCAGCGCGTGCGCGAAGGGCGCCGAGTCCAACTGCGCCTCGCCCGTCAGGATCGCGCCGTGCAGGTCTTTGGTCACCCACGAGCCCAGCGCCTCCACCTGCGGCGGCTCCAGCCACTCGGCGTCCAGCCCCAGCCCCTGCTGGATTGCCAGCTGCCCCTGCGCCTCCTCCGCCTCCTGCCGCGTGAGCGACGGCCTGAGGATGAGCGTGTCGGCGCGGTGATAGTCGACCCCCGACTCCTCGCGCAGCGCCGGACCGAACTGCTCGTGCAGGCGCGCGCCCTCCACGCACAACGCCGTGAACGGGTCGCCCGGCGTCATCGTCGCGTCGAGTTGCGAGCGCCCAATCACGCTCAACTCGCCCGCCGCGCCGCCCGACGCGTGCCGTCCGACGCCATCGCGCTCGACGACCAGCGCGCGCACGCCGTGCTCCGCCGCGAGGAAGTAGGCGGCGGCGCAGCCGATGACGCCGCCCCCGACGATGAGCACCTCCGCCCCTGCGCGCCCGCTCACGTCCGCAGCAACTCTCCCTGGTAGCGTCCGGCGTAGGGCGCGTCGGTGGGCGCGTCGAGCGTCTGGAACACCAACTGCAAGATGCGCGCCCCCTTCGCCACGCTGAACCCCGCCGGGTTGTACACCACCAGCAGCGCCTGCGAGCGCCCCTGATAGCCCGCGTCCCACACCGCGTTGTGCACCGCCACGCCCGAGCGCAGCAGGCTGGAGCGCGGCTTGCCGAACGCCATCACGTTACCGGGCAGCCGTACCTCCTCCGCAAGCCGCACCAGATAGGCGCCCGGCTCCAACCGCAGCCAGCCGTCGGCGTCGAACGCCAACTCCCGCGTCTCCGGCAGGACGCGCTCCGCGTTCGCCGCACCGATCCGTCCCGCCCCCTCGAACGCCGCCACCGACGCCAGCGTCATGTCCAGGCCGTTGGCCTGCACCTGCGCCGACGGGTCGGCCAAGCCCGAGGCGAGCGGCTCGTCGCCGTCGAGCAATGCCCGTATCTGTTGGTGAGCGAGGACTCCCATAGCGCGCAGCGGCCAAGCCTAAACCAACCCCGCCCCCGACGCCACCCGCCCCCGGCGCGCTACAATGGCGCGCGGGCCGCTGCGCGCGGCGGAGGGAGCAGCATGGCGACGGCGATAGTGGAGGCGGCGCCCGGCGTCTTGGCTGTCGACGCCGACGGCCACGTCGGCGAGAACACCGCCGCCATCGTCGAGTATATGGAGCAGCCCTACCGCGAATTCCGCGCAGGCTTCACCGGCCCAGGCGGCCTCACGCCCATCGACGGCCACGACCGCAGCCTCGGCCGCCGCCTCTATCACGGCCCCGCCGGCCGCACCGAAGACTGGCTCCGCGCCCTTGACTGGGGCCCTATGGAGTGGACCGTCCTCTACCCCTCCATCGGCCTCTTCTACGGCTTCATCCGCGACCCCGACTACCAAGCCGCCTACTGCCGCGCCTATAACACGTGGCTCGCTAAGGACATGTGCGCCCCCTCCGGCGGGCGCGTCCTCGGCATGGCGCTCCTCCCCGTCGAGCACCCCGACGAGGCCGTCAACGAACTCCGCCGCGGCAAGCAACTCGGCCTCGTCGGCGGCGTCTACACCGCCGACGGCCCCACCCACTTGCTCGGCCACCGCCGCTTCGACCCCGTCTACGAGGCTGCCCGTGACCTCGATATGTGCATCGGCATCCACGCCTCCGGCTCAAGCCTCGCCCCAGGCGCCGAACTCTTCCCCAAGTTCATCCAGACCCACACCGTCGCCCACCCCTACGGCATCCTCCGCCAGTTCACCAGCATGATGTTCGAGGGCGTCTTCGAGCGCTTCCCCGCCGTCCGCTTCGCCTTCCTCGAGGCGGGCGCCGCATGGGCGCCCTGGTGGCTCGACCGCATGGACGAGGAGTACGAGCATCGCGGCGCCGTCGACGCCCCAGCCCTCGCCAAGCCCCCCTCCCACTACGTCCGGCAGGGCTGCAACATCTTCTTCGGCTCCGAGGCCAACGAGCGCCTGTTGGAGGCCGCCATGCAGTTCATCGGCGACGACTGCGTGATGTACGCCTCCGACTACCCCCACTGGGACGGCGCCTACCCCGTGTCCCTCCGCGAGATGGCCGCCCGCCCCAACCTCACTCCCGCCCAGAAGTACGGCGTCCTGCGCGGCGCCGCCGAGCGCTTCTACGGCCTCGCAAAGTAGCGGGAGCGCGCCGGTGGCGGGCAGCCTCAAAGCGGCGGTGTTCGACGCGGTCATCGCGCTCGCCGGCGAGTTCGACGACCTCCACTCCTTCCTCTCCGTCGGCTCCCACGCCGACCGCGACAAGCCGGAGGAACTCCACAACGACTACGATTTCCTTTACGTCTTCGACGACCTGACGTGGCCGCGCTACCGCCTGCTCCGCTCGCGCCTCGACGCCGTCGCCGCCCGCCTCTCCACGCCCGAGCACCTCGTCTACGTGGACGACCGCCTCGGCCCCGTCAAGCCCCAAGGCCCGACGCCCAAACTAACGATGATCCAGCCGCTCCTCTTCGACCGCGCCTCCTTCCGCGACTACATCCGCGCCGCGCCCTTCCTCACGCTCGACTGGGCGCGCTTCCCCGTCCTGCGCGGCCTGCCCCTCACCGCCTATGGCGCCATCGGCTTCCCCACCGTGGAGCTGCTGCTTGACGCCCGCGCGGGCGTCCGACACTACCGCGAGATGGCGCGCGAGCAGACCATCATCGCCCTCGCCCCTGTCGAGCGGAACGGGCGGGTAGGACGGGAGCGGCAGCCGCTGCCCGTTACTCCCGACCTGCTACTGGAACTCCACCACGCCGTCGTTACCCGCACGATGACCAACGCGCTGATGGTCTTCGCCCGCGACAACTCCGGCGTCAAGGGCGCCCCGCTGGTCGAGCGCTTCACCGAGCGCTTCCCCACCCTCGCGCCGCACGCGCCCTTCGCCCTCGACCTGATCGTGCGCCAAGCGCGCCTCCGCGCCGGCGAGCAACCCGTCTACGACGACACGGACGGCCAACGCCGCGCCGTCAACTTCCTCGACGCGATGGAGTCCTTCTGCCTTGAGAAGTGAGCGCCGCCTCTCTTCACGTCATTCCCGCGAAAACGGGAATCTCGCTTCGATTGCGGCGGCAGCGCCGCGTCCCTCATTCCTCGATGAGCGCCAGCGCCCGCACGCCTGCCTTGTAGTGCTCCTCCGCCGTAACGATGGGGCCAGGCCAGTACGTGTATCTCCCGCCCGGCCGCAGCATCTCCATGTAGAGCACCTCGCTGTGGCCGGGGTACGCGACAGTAACCGCGTAGTAGTCGTCGGCAGGCACGGGGAAGCGCGCCTCGCCCTGCGCGTTCGTCGCCGTCTCTCCGATGCCTGCCACGCGCACCTGCACGCCTCGCACGAGCGCTCCTTCGCGGTCGTAGACCCGCACGCGGGCGCACCAACGGGGCAGCCTCCCGCCGCTCGCCCTCCACAACAGCCCCGTCCAGCGGCTGATCATCGACCCGTCCGTCACCTGCCGCACCACGTCCGCCTCGAAGCCCGGCCCCTTGGGCGTCCGCCAGTCCGGGCCGTACTTCGCCGCGAGGTAGTCCTCCGGCGGATTGGGAATCAGGAAGCGCTCGCCGGCGAACTCGATCTCCTTCAGTTCGTCGAATACGTGGAGCGGAATCTCGATGCCCGGGAACTCGTAGGCGCGCCCATCCACGAGACGGTAGCACGTCCAGTCGGTTCGGATGCCGTCCTTGACGAACGCGACGGCGGCGTAGCGCGGCCCCTCCTGCACCCGCACCGTGAACCCCCGCGCCCTGAACGCCTCCGCCACCCGCTTCACCGTCTCCTTGGTCACCCCATGCATCCCCAGCACCGACGCGGTGTCCATCTCGTCGTCCCAGTCGATGAACGAGCCTGCCCGGACGATGCCGAGCAGCGTGCCGGAGCGCAGCCAGAAGGTGACGCCCAATTCGTCGAACACCCCCTTCACCTCGCGCAACCGCTCCGCCGCCTTCTCCGGGTCCAACGGCTTCGGAGACAGCACCGTCTCCATGTAGGCCGCGTCGTCTGCGTTGCCCATCTCCCTGCTCCTCCCTTGCCGCCTACCGCGTGGCGCTACCCGTGATGGTGGCCGTGGCCGTGGGCGCCGGGGTTCGCCAGGTGATGCGCGGGGTCTTGCGCGAACGCCGCTCGGCAACCCGGCGCGCAGAAGTAGTACGTCTCGCCCTCGTGCGCAAAGGCGCCGCCGGGCGGATTCGCCTTCTCCACCTCCATCCCGCACACCGGGTCAGTGGCCGTCGTCTCGAACAGAGCGTCGAACTGCGACATACCCCCTTCTCCTTACGTCCCGACCTCGACGCGCTTGCCGCTGCGCGCCGACTCCACCATCGCCAGCGTTACCTCCGCCGCGCGCAGGCCGTCTTCGCCCGTCGCCAGCGGCTCCCCGCCCTCCTCGACCGCGCGGCGGAACGCCTCCACCTGCCCCGCGTACATCGCTAGCGGGTCGGGCGGGTCGAACGCCGTCCTCTCCTGTGCCGACTGCGCGTCCACCACCAACTCGCCGGTGAGCGTCGTGTCGACGCCGCCCACCAACGCGCTACGCCCCTCGCTGCCGTACACGGCGATGTCCTGGCTCGGCCAATCGGGCGTGCGGCGGCTGGTGGTCACCTGGCCGATGGCGCCGCCGTCGAAGCGCAGCAGCAGCGCCAGCATATGCTCCAAGGGAGCGCCGTCCGTCGCGTCGTTCATCGCTGCGACCTCGGCTATCTCGCGCCCCAGCGCATAGCGCAGCGCGTCCACGCAGTGCACGCCGGTGGCCATCATCACCCCCGCGCCCGCCATCGACGGCTCCTCCCACCACTCCTGGCCTGGCGGGCGCGGCGGCGGCGCGGTCTGACCCCGGACACCGCGCACCCAGTTCGCGCTTGCCATGGAGACGTCGCCCAAGGCGCCCTCCGCGACGAGCGCGCGCAGGCGTTGGAGCCCCGGATGCGCGCGCAGGTGGAAGCCGACGCCTAGTTTGACGCCCGCCTCGCGGCACGCGTCCACCATGCGTCGGCAGTCGGCCAGCGTGAGCGCCATCGGCTTCTCGCACAGCACGTGCTTGCCCGCGGCGGCGGCCTGCGCCGTCTGC
>JAPPFU010000127.1:2547-9125 GCA_028875085.1 Chloroflexota bacterium | reverse complement strand
TCGTAGTGCGAGCGCAGGTCGCCGTAGCGAACGACGTGCGGCGAGGCGTCCAGGCCCCGATTGCCCTCGGGGATGGGCAGGAACTCGAACGCCCCGTCCTCGAAGAGAGGGCTGGTGAAGGAATGGCCGGCGTTCGCGCCCACGTTGGCCAAGTAGATGCGCATGCGGCGCTCCGAACCATAGCAGGCGTTCGGCTGCTACACTGCCGCCCCGCCGCTCCGAGGAGAACCCCTATGGCCAACCCCATCGTCCACTTCGAGATTGCCGCCAAGGACGCCGAGCGCGTCCGCGCCTTCTACGCGAGCGTCTTCGGCTGGCCCATCAGCGCCGACAACCCGATGAACTACGCCGTCGCCTCAACCAAGGAGGACGACCTCGGCATCGACGGCGGCTTCTACGAGGTGCAGGACGAGTCCGACCGCCCCGGCCTCCGCATCTACGCGCAGGTCGAAGACCTCGACGCGACGCTCAAACGGGTCGCCGACGCGGGCGGAACCATCGTCAACCCCGGCTTCGACATGCCCGCCGTCGGCATCCGCGTCGGCGGCTTCCTCGACCCCGAGGGCAACTTCTTCGGCGCCGTGCAGCCGATCGGCCAAGGGTAGGCCGCCCCTACCCGCCCACCATCCGCCGCACCGTCGCCCCGATCTCCGCCGGCGACGGGATAATCGCGCAGCCCGCCTCCGCCAGCGCCCGCACCTTCTCCGACGCCAGCGCCGCCTTGCCGGTGATGACCGCCCCCGCGTGCCCCATCCTGCGCCCCGGCGGCGCCGTTTGGCCGACGATGAGGGCGGCCACCGGCTTGTCCACGCGCTCCGCGATGTAGGCGGCGGCCTCCTGCTCCTTCGTGCCGCCGATCTCGCCGATGAGCACCACCGCCTCCGTCTCCGGGTCGGCGTTGAACAACTCCAGCACGTCCACGAACCCCGTCCCCGACACCGGGTCGCCGCCGATGCCCACGCACGTCGACTGGCCGATGCCCAACTCCGTCAACTGGTTCACCGCCTCGTAGGTGAGCGTGCCGGAGCGGGAGACCACCCCCACCTTGCCCGGCAGGTGGATGTTGCCAGGCATGATTCCCACCTTCGCCCGCTCGCCGGGGCTGATGAGGCCGGGGCAGTTCGGCCCCAGCAGGCGCGTCTTGCTCCCCTCCAGGTAGCGCACGACGGTCGTCGTGTCGCGCACCGGCACGCCCTCCGCGATGCACACCATCAAGCCGATGCCCGCGTCCGCGCACTCCAGCATCGCGTCCGCCGCGAAAGGCGCCGGCACGAAGATGAGCGACAGGTCGGCGCCCGTCTCGTTCACCGCCTCGAGCACCGAGTCGAAGACGGGGACGCGCTCGCCGAACGTCTCGCCGCCCTTGCCCGGCGTAACGCCCGCGACGACGTTCGTCCCGTAGTCGATGCAGCGCTGGGCGTGGAACGACCCCTCGCGCCCGGTGATGCCCTGGATGAGAACCCGCGATTCGCTGTTGACCAAGATGCTCATGCGTCTAGCCCGCCGCCTTGATGGCCTCCGCCGCCTCTTGCAGCGTATCCACCAGCGTCAGGTCGAGGCCCGACTCCGCCAAGATGCGCTTGCCCTCGTCGACGTTCGTCCCCAGCAGACGCACGACCAGCGGCGGCCGGCGGTCGGCCTTGGCGTAGGCGTCCGCCACGCCGCGCGCCACCACGTCGCACCGCAAGATGCCCCCGAACACGTTCACCAGCACCCGCTGCACGCTTGGGTCGGCGAGCATCAGCTGGATAGCCTGCGACACCTTCTCCTCGCTGGCGCCGCCGCCCACGTCGAGGAAGTTCGCCGGGTCCGCCCCCGCCGCCTTCACCGTGTCCATCGTCGCCATCGCGAGGCCCGCGCCGTTGACCATGCACCCCACGTCGCCGTCCAACTTCACGTAGGCGATGCCCCGCGCCGACGCCTCCACCTCCAGCGCGTCCTCCTGGCTCTCGTCGCGCAGCCCCGCCTCCGCCTCGTGGCGGAACAGCGCGTCGTCGTCCAGCGACACCTTCGCGTCCAGCGCCAGCAACGCCCCCTGCTCCGTAACCACCAGCGGGTTGATCTCCACCATCGTCAGGTCTTTCTCGACGTAGGCCCTGTGGCATGCCGCGAGCATCGACGCGAACGCGCGCGACTGCCCCCCGGACAACTCGAGGGCGGCGGCCACCCGCCTCCCCTGGTACGCCTGGAAGCCGATAACGGGGTCGATGGGCTCCGTGATGATGGCCGACGGGTCCGACTCCGCGACCTGCTCGATCTCCATGCCCCCCGCGGCGGACGCGATGACTACAGGCCGCTTCCGGCTCCCGTCCGTCGTGATGCTCACGTACAGCTCACGCGCCACATCCACCGTCTGCTCCACCAGTACACTGTGCACCGGCGCGCCTTGCGGCCCCGTCTGCGCCGTAACCAGGCTCGCGCCGATCAACCCCTCCGTAATCTCCCCCGCCTCCCGCGCCGACGCCGCCACCTTCACCCCGCCCGCCTTGCCGCGTCCGCCCGCGTGCACCTGCGCCTTGACGACCACCTTGCCGCCGAGGCGCTCGGCGGCGGCGGCGGCCTCCTGCGCGGAGCGGGCGACCTCGCCCTGAGGCGTCGGCACGCCGTAGGGGGCGAGCAGCGCCTTGGCCTGGTATTCGTGGAGTTTCATAGGCAGCGAATCGCCGGGCGGCCGCCCGCCGCGCCCCCATCATAGCAGACCCGCGCCGCCCTACCCCACCGCGACCTGCGCGCCAGTCTCCGCCGAGCGCCGCACCGCGTCGATGAGGCGGTGGTGGACGACCGCGTCGTCGAACGTCGGCGGCATGTGCTTGCCGCAGGCGATGCCCGCCTCGAACGCTTGCCACGCCTTGGCCACGTTCACCGCCGCGCCACCCAGCCCCGCCTCCGACACCCACGCCTCCTGTTCGACAGCCACCGGCTCCAGGGCGTCGTCGTTGCGCCCGGCGCGAGAGACCGTCGCCCCGCCCGTATGCGGCCCCGTCGCCCCGCGCGGCTGCTCCAACACCAGTGTCCCCTCGCTCCCGTACACCACGATGCGATGCCCCGTCCCGTGCCACGGCACGGAGTGGACGTGCGCCGTCAGCAGCGCTCCGCTCTGCAGCCTGCCCGTCAGCGACACGCTGTCCGGCGATGTCACCTCCACCGTCCGCCCCGTGTCCGTCTCGAACCACTGCGGCGACTCCGTGGACAGATGCGCGTGCAGCGACTCGATGGCGCCCGCCGCCCATATCACTCCGTCGATGGCGTGTCCGAACTGGATCGTGAGTGTGTTCGCCCCCATCGCCGGGTCGGCCATCCACGTCCGCGACGACGGACGCTCCCTCCCCCCGGCCAGGTACTGCGTCAGCCCAACGCTCACCACCTCGCCGATGCCGCCCGTCGCGATCGTCTCGCGCAGATAGGTCAGCTCAGCGGAGCGTCGGCTCTGGAGGCCCACCATCGCGTGGACGCCCGCCTCTCTCGCCGCCGCGGCCATCCGCTCCGCCTCCGCTGTGTCGCGGCCCAACGGCCACTCGGTGTAGACGTGCTTGCCCGCCGCGATCGCCGCCAGCGCCGGCTCGAGGTGATTCGGCACGCGCAGCGACACGCACACCGCGTCCACTTCGTCGCACGCGATGAGCGCCCGCCAGTCGTCGAACGCCAACCGCGCGCCGTAGCGCTCCCGCGCCTCGTTCGCCGTCTCCATCCGCGTCGTGCAGACGGCGGCCAACTCCACGTCCGGCGCCCCGGCTAGGGCGGGCAGGTGCGAGCGTGCCGCCCACCCCGCCGATGCGTTCGCCCCGATCAACCCGACCCGCAGCCGCTCCGCCATAGCCGCCTCCTGCCCTGTACTGCGCCCTAGCCTACGGGAGCGGCGTGGGGCTGTCACTCACAAGGGCGGACTAAGTGGAAATCCTACCGCCCCATTGCCCACCGGCAAGACAAGGTGCCGCTTTTCGCCCACAGCATGTGACAGCCGGGCGATCTGATTGCCTAATGGCCCGTACAGCGGTGTCAGGGCATACACCTTCTTCCCGTTGTCCCGTAGGTCTTCGATGAGACCCACAACTCCGTCATCGGCAGTGATGAGAACGGCTATCGTCGTGTGCGTCGGTTGCCCTATGTCGCTCCGTGCCTGGTTAAGCATCTCCTCGCGGCTTCGCTGCTCACGCCAACCGAGGTCGACGAATGCGCTGGTGACATATGGACGGCCCAAGGCCGGGAAGACCTTTAGCACCAGCCCAGTAGCGGTAGGCACATGCTGCTCGATGACCTTTCGCACATAGGAATGCACAAGCTCCGCCTCATACGCCTGCAACCCTAGAGTGGCTAGGTCTAGGTAGCACACAACTCGAGTAGGGAGCGGCGTCTTCTTCTGCTTCTTGTTCTTGACGAACAGATTGACCACGAGTTCCTCCTCCTGCGCGACCGAGTAGAAGGCCGCGAGTGAATGTGCGTCCGGCGTGGTGGTTCCCGTCTCCCAGCGCGAGACGGTATTCTGAGGAACGCCCAGCCTTGCGGCCATCTGTGCCTGCGAGAGGCCTAGCGCGCTCCTGACCTTGACCAACGCGCCGGGGTCGAAGACGAATGCCCCAGGCGTAACGGGAACCATTGCAAGCCCTCCGCTGTATACTACATTTCAGGATATCGTCATCAGATACGGATTGTCAAGCCTTTCCCCTCGAACATACCGCTCCCCCTTGTTCGTGGGGGTCGCAGGGGGCGCGCCCCCTGCATCTTGACGGGCGGCAGAGGAAAGGGGGCGGCGCTCCTCGTTTCCCTCCATCTGCTAACCTCGGCGCCAACCACCGCGCCGGAGGCCGCCGCCCGTGAAGGAGATACGCATCGACCGCTCCAAGGCGCTCCATGAGGAGCCGTCCAAGGGCCACAACCGCTTCCACCCCGACATCCCGCCCGTCATCGAGGTGGACGCGGGCGAAGAGGCGCTGTTCCAGACGCGTGCCGCCTGCGACAACCAACTCAACAAGCACAGCACGCTCGACGACTTCCTGCGCAACGACCCGCGCCGCCCCCACCCCCTCACCGGCCCCGCCTACGTCAAGGGCGCCGAGCCGGGCGATCTGCTTGAGATCGAGATACTCGACGTTGTCCCCGGCGACTGGGCGTTCACCGGCATCCGCAAGGGGCGCGGCTACCTGCGCGACTATTACGACGAACCCTTCCTCGCCATCTGGTCGCTCAAGGACGGCTGGGCGACCTCGGAGCAGGTGCCCGGCGTGCGCGTCCCCGGCGCCCCTTTCCCCGGCGTCGTCGCCGTCGGCCCCTCGCGCGAGCAGATGACCGCGTGGACGAAGCGCGAGGCGGAACTGGCCGCCCAAGGCGGCGTGGCCGCCCTGCCCGACCCGGTGAGCGCCATCCCCAACGTCGAACCCATCGCCAGCGAGGGGCTGCGCACGATGCCGCCGCGTGAGAACGGCGGCAACATGGACGTGAAGCAACTCACCAAAGGCGCGCGCCTCTTCCTGCCCGTCAGTGTCCCAGGCGCCCTCGTCTCCATCGGCGACGCCCACTTCGCCCAGGGCGACGGCGAGGTCTGCCTCCAAGCCGTCGAGATGGACTCCGACACGCTCGTGCGCTTCACGCTCCACAAGGGGGAGGCGGCGCGCAAGCACATCGCGTGGCCGCGCTTGGCGCGGACGACCCACTTCACCGACCCGCGCTACGGCATGCCCCAGCGCTTCATCGCCACGATGGGCATGCCCATCCGCCCCGACGGCTCCAACGCGGGCGAAGACCTCAACTGGGCGTGCAAGAACGCGCTGCTGCAGATGATCGACCTCCTCGGCGAGCGCGGCTTCTCCCGCCACCAGGCCTACGTCATCTGCAGCGTGGCCGTCGACCTCAAGATCAGCCAGGTCGTCGACGCGCCCAACTTCATCGTCAGCGCCGTCCTCCCCGAAGAGGTGCTCGAGGGATAGCGGACATGCGCGTGCCCCTCGCGCCTCTTCCTGCGGGGAGTGACGAGGGGCGGCCAGCCCCTCGACTGGGGGTGTGGGGGTATCCCCCACAAAACCTTTTTTATCTTCTTGGGGGTAGGGAAGCGGGGTAGTGAATATAGTTACGCAAAAGCCTCCTTTCGTGGGAATGTTAAGGAGAAGAGAGCGTGAAGGCCGCCGCCGAGGTTCCGCGATGAGGCGCCCGATGCGCGCCCTGCGCGTCGGCGCGGCGCTCGCCCTGCTGCTAGCCGCAGCCCCAGGCGCGTCCGCCCTCGCCCAGGGAGAGAACGGCGCGGGGGGCGAGGTGTTCGTCGCCGACATCGACGGCGCCATCGGCGTGGCGATGGCCTCCTACGCCGCCGGCGCTGTCGACGAGGCCGCCGAGCGCGGCGCGCACGCCATCGTCTTCCGCATCGACACCCCGGGCGGGCGCGTGGACGCGATGCGCGACATCGTGCAGACCTTCTTGGAGGCGCCGTTGCCCGTCATCGCCTACGTCGCCCCCGGGGGGGCGCCGGTTCGACGCCCCGTATCGCGCGCGGGCCCGCCCGGGCCTTCGCCGCCGATGCGCCCCCCGGCGCCCCGGCGGGGGGCCGCCCCCCCCGCGGCGCGGTGGGGGCCCACGAAGCGGATCAGCCC
>JAPPFU010000127.1:0-2537 GCA_028875085.1 Chloroflexota bacterium | reverse complement strand
GCCCACGTCGCCGCCATCGCCCCGGGCGCCAACATCGGCGCCGCTAGCCCCGTCGCCGCCGACGGCGAAGACCTGCCCGACACGCTGCGCGGCAAGGTGGACGAAGACCTGACGGCGCTCGCGCGCAGCATCGCCGAGAAACGAGGCCGCAACCCCACTCCGCTCGAAGAGGCGGTGCGCGTTGCCAGGTCGTACAGCGCGAGCGAGGCCGTGGACACGGACCTCGTCGACCTGCAAGCGTCCGACCTGAACGACCTCCTCGCCCGCATCGATGGCCGCTCCGTCGAACTCCCCGGTGGCCCGGTCACGCTGCGGACGGACGGCGCGAACACCGTCGAACTCGGCCAGGGCCTCCTCTATCGCGTCCAGGTCTTCCTCGCCGACCCGACCGTTGTCTTCCTCCTCATCGCCGCCGGATGGATACTGATCTTCATCGAAATCTTCACCGGCTTCTCCCTCATCGCCGCCGGCCTCGTCGGCGCGGCGCTCGTCGCGCTCGGTTTCGTCGGCCTCGTCAACCTGCCCGTCCACTGGCTCGCCGTCGGCCTCCTGCTCGTCGGCGTACTGCTGGTGGCGGCGGAACTGAACGTGGACGGCTCCGGCGTCTTGGGCACGGCGGCGGTGGTGACCTTCGTGGCAGGCGCCGTCCTGCTTTATCTCCACTTCGGCGCGCAAACCCCTTCGTGGAGCGGACGGGGCATCAGTCTGCCGCTGTTCATCATCGCCGGGGGTGCGGCGGCGGCGATGGGCGGCATCGTCACCTACAACATCGTCATGGCGCGCCGCCGCAAGCCCGTCTACGTCGCGCCCGTGCTCGAGGGCGCGACCGGCGTCGTCCGTACCGAGATCAACCCCATCGGCAGCGTCTTCGTCAACGGCGAGACGTGGCGCGCCATGGCCGACGGCGGCGCGCGCCTCGCGGAGGGCGCCGCTGTCGAGGTCTTGTCCGTTGAGGGCGCAACCCTCATAGTGCGCCCTACGGGCGGCAGCTAGCCCGCCCGCAACCACCGCGCGCCCCACGGCGCAGCGCAGGAGGCGCACTATGGCTCACTGGGGACTCAACGTCGTCAAGCAGTACGAGCGGCTGGTGGTCTTCACCTTCGGCAACTACGGCGGCCTGCGCGGCCCCGGCATGCGCTGGCTCTGGCCGTTCATCAACAACGGCTCCCTCATCGCCGACCTGCGCGAGGTGCCCATGCCCATCCCGCGCCAGACCAACATCACCCGCGACAACGCGCCCATCGACATCGACTTCTTCGTCTACATGCGCGTCCTCGAAGAGCGCGCCGAGGACACCGTCCTCCGCGTCAGCAACTTCACCGCCGCCGCCCAGGCGCTCTCCATGACCAGCCTTCGCGCCGTCATCGGCGAGATGGACCTCGACGACGTCCTCTCCAAGCGCGAGGAGATCAACGCCAAGCTCCAGGCCAAACTGGACGAGGTAACCGTCAACTGGGGCGTCAAGGTAACCCGCGTCGAGATCAAGGAGGTCGAGCCGCCGCGCGACGTGCAGGACGCGATGAACCGCCAGTTGTCCGCCGAGCGCACCCGCCGCGCCGCCGTAACCGAGGCGGAGGGCGAGCGCGACGCCGCCATCAACCGTGCCGAGGGTGACCGCCAAGCCGCCATCCTCAAGGCCGAAGGCTCCAAGCAGTCGCAGATCCTCGAGGCGGAGGGCGAGCGCCAAGCCACCATCCTCCGCGCCGAGGGCTACGCCGACGCCCTCCACCGCATCAACCAAACCGCCAACTCGCTCGACTCCCGTACCATGAGCCTCCAGTACCTCGAGACCATGAAGGACATCGGCTCCAGCCCCTCCACCAAGTTCATCTTCCCGCTGGAGTTCACCTCCATGCTCCAACCCCTCGTGCGCATGGCCTCCGACCGCCGCCCCGACGACGAGTAGCGGCACCCAAGCGATTGACGCGCGCGCGCGCCGGGGCGGATACTCGCGGCAGCGCGACACGCCGGGGAGGGGGCTGCGCCCATGGTCAGCGGGCATCTCGATTACGGCAAGTTCCACTTGTCCCTCAAGAGCCTGGCGGCGCAGTACGAGCATCTTGTACGCCTGCCGCCGGACTATCCCGCCTACGTCCACGAGGGCATGGCCGAGTCGGTCATACAGCGCTTCGAAACCTGCTACGACACGCTCTGGAAGATAGTCAGGCGCCACTTGATCGAAGCGCTCGGCGTCGTCGAAGTCCCCAACAGCCCACGGCCCATCTTCAGGATTGCGAACGAGAACCTCCTGCTCGCCGACGGTGAGCGCTGGCAGTCCTACGTCCAACTGCGCATCGACACGTCGCACGACTACGACGGAGAGAAGGCGGCCAACGCCGTTGCCCGCATGCCCGAGTTCATCGCCGATGCCACCGCGCTCTACTCCGCGCTGACGGGCGAGGCATGGGCGTAACCGGCCTCGTCGACCTCAAGCCCGAGCATCGCGCCACGGTCGAGCGCATCCTCGCCGAGCACGCGCCGGGCCTCGAAGTGCGCGCCTTCGGCTCGCGCGTAACGGGCAAGGCGCGGCGCTACTC
>JAPPFU010000026.1:6151-9371 GCA_028875085.1 Chloroflexota bacterium | reverse complement strand
CCTGTGGGAGGGCATCCTGGTCTCTTTCGTGAGCGGCACGCGCTACCTCAGCGTGCGCGGCTACACGCTCGGCATCCTCTACGGCCTCGACGAGCAGACGTTCGCCAGCGTGGGCAACCGCGCGATTGAGCTCCCCGCCGCCGCCGCAGGCGCCGTCCTGGTTACCGTCGCTTTCGCGCTGCTGACGATACGGCGGCTACAGAAGATGGACGTGCCGTAGGGGGAGTATAGGCGAGCCGACAGGTCGGCAGCAAGAATCGAAGCGCCCCTACTCCACGAACACCGACAGCTGCATCAGCACCTCGCTGTAGGTCGCGCCGCCCTCGTCGCGCCAGACCTGCACCGTGTACACGCCCGCGCGCCGAAGCAACGCGCCCGTGCTCGTCTCCAACGTGAAGCCGTGCTCCGTCTCCGTCCAATCGCCGTCGGCTACTGCCTCGTTCGGATCTAAATTGGAGTAGTAGTAGCCGGGCTGGGGCGGCTTGAGGATGCTGGCGACGGGCTCGATGCCGCCGCACCGGTCGGTGAAGCCGCCACCCGTACAGTAAGACTTGAGCCTGAATATCGCCTCCGGCGTCTTAGGCGTGGGCGGCGGGTCGTAGTAGATGGACACCACCTCGCCGACGCGCACACCTTGCTCTCGTTTAACGAGGCGCAAGCGCAGCCGCCCGTCCTCGCTGAGCGTGGGCGGATCGACCGCCTCCGCCGCGCCACCCTCGAAGTGCTGCACGAAAGTGACGCGCCTGCCGTTGAACGCGATGCCGATGTTCACCGCACGGTGGCTTTCGCGCAGGATGTTGTCGCGGTGCCCCCAATCAGCGTGGGCATCGTCGTACATCATGCCGTACTGGTGGTCGGCAATCGCCTCCCGAACGCCGGGAACCTGGCACCTCACCCGCACGGAATCGCAGTTCTCGGCCCGCCACTGGCGGTCGGTCCATCCCGATGTGGCGGCGTTCTCAGCGGCGTAGCTCGTCCCGCCAGTTTGGGTGTACACCATGTAGGGCTTGCGCCCATCCGCCCACCAGTGGCCAAAGTTGTCGTGGGTGATCATGTCGTCCGCGTGCATCTGCGCGGCGGTGTTCGTCCCTAACACAACCGGATCCGCGCCGTGATTGGCGCGGTCGCGGTTGATGAGGTCGAGCGCGTACTCGCGCAACTCTTGCAATCGCCTCAACGAGCCACCAAGCGGCGTAGGCGTGGGAACGGGCGTCGGCGTAACGGTGGGCGTAGGAGTGGGGGTTGGCGTGAGCGTCGGCGTAGCCGTTGGGACGGGCGTAGGCGACGGGGTAGGCGTTGGCGTGAGCGTCGGAGTAGGCGTCGGCACGGGCGTGGGCGTCGGCGTGGGGGTGGGTACTGGCGTAGGCGGGGGCGCGTTGCGGCGCAGCATCACCTCCGCGTCGTTCAGCAGGTTCAGCGGCGATTCGGCGGACTTGAACGTCCAAGCGTCGTACTCCATCCCGCCGATGCTGATGAAGCCGCTGATGCGCTCCCACAGCGCGATGGTCACGCCGCCGCGCGCGTCGATGCCCGTCAACGGCGGGTAGTGGCTCGGCTGGAGGACGGCCACGAACCGCTCCGTGCGCTGATTGATAGGCCCAATGGCTAGCCTCGCAGCGTCCCACGGGTAGCGCTGCGCGAACGCGCGCACGTACTCCTCGGTGGCCTGCGCGCGCGTGGCTGCGACGACTACCCAGATGCTCGGCGGCGGGATGTCGGGCGTGGGCGTCGGCGTAGGGGGCGGCGTCGGGGTCGGCGATGGCGTAGGCGTGGCCACCGGAGGTAGCGCGGCAGCGGGAAGCGGGGTGGGCGTCGACGCCGGCGCCGGGGTTGGCGTGGGCGTAGGGGTGGGAGCGGGCGCGACAATCTGCGGCTCGGGTTGCTCGAGTGGCCAGTAGAGGTAGACGGAAGCCGCGACGCCGGCCACACCAAGGAGGATTACGGCAATGACAGTCCCAAGGAAGAACCGTTTGCGCACATCGCGCCGACGCTTCGCCTGTGCTTGCAAGCGCAGGCGTTCTGCTTCCTCTTGAATCCGAAACTCGCGCCGCTCGTGCGCCCTAGCCTCCCGCTCACGCTCTTTCTGCTCGCGCTGCTCACGCCTCTCGCGCGCTTCTTCTTTGCGTTCCTCACGCGCCAGCCGTTCGCGTTCTTCGCGCTTCCCGTGCTCACGCTCACGCTGCTCACGCCTCTCGCGCGCTTCCTCTTTGCGTTCCTCACGCGCTAGCCGTTCGCGTTCTTCGCGCTCCTGTTGCTCACGCGCCTGTGTCTCGCGCTCTTGCTCTTCTTGTTCGCGCCGCTCTCGTTCCCACTCCTCACCTACTCGCTCAATCTCTCCCCAAAGCTGTCGGTTGCGCTCTTCCTGCTGCTCCCGTTGCTCGGCTGCCTGGCGGCGCCGCTCAGATTCGTTCTCCTCCTCCCGCTGCCGCTGCCCCGATGCCTTTTGACGTCGTTCCTGCTCCCGCTCGCGGTAGCGGACCAGTTCCCCATCGTAGCCAGAGCCGAAGCAGCGCGGGCAGCGCAGCCACCGGCCGCCGGGGTCGTCGCCGACCTCCTGCGCGTGGACACGCCCACCGCCGTTGCAGGTGCGGCAAACGGCGCCATCGACGACCTGCACGGGATGCCCGTCGCGCCGGTGTTCGAGCAGGTGCGGCCCGCACAGCGCGAGCGATTCCTGAGCGCAGAATCCCGCCGCGCGCTCGGGGCAGTATGTGAGGGTGCAACCGACGCGGGCGGGGTTGTGCGCGTGCACCGTCCACGCCGAGCGCGTGAAGTTGCCGCCGCACTCGCGGCAATAAGTGAGGTCGCTGCCTGGCCGGTGGTCCACGCGGCGCACCATACCCCGGCACGGCGCCGGGCAGGGCTAGCGGACGGAGAGGCAGCGAGCGCTGGTGACCCCCGAGGGACTCGAACCCACAACCCGCTGATTAAGAGTCAGCTGCTCTACCATTGAGCTAGGGGGCCGCGCTCACTCCATCGTAAGGGCGGCGAGGTGCCGCCGTCAACGCGCGCGCGGCGCGGCGCCCAATGGACAGCGCGGTATGCTTGGGCGTATGGTAGACACAAGCAACACACGTCTACCCGGAGGCGCGCCGTGGCGTTGAACATCAAGAACGCGGAGGCTTGCCGTCTGGCCGAGGAATTGGCCGACCTTACCTCCGAGACCAAGACCCAAGCCATCACCGTCGCCCTGCGCGAGCGCCTGGAGCGCGAGCGCCGA
>JAPPFU010000026.1:3880-6141 GCA_028875085.1 Chloroflexota bacterium | reverse complement strand
GGGGTGGTGCGCGGTGCGCCCTTCCCCCCCCCCCACCAACCCCCCCCCACCCCCCCCCCCCCCCCCCCGCGCCCCGGGCGCGCGCGCCCCCCCCCCCCCCCCCGACAGCGGGGCGCCCTGGCTGCCGACCTGCTTGCCATCGGCCAACGCTGCGCCGCCCTGTTGGCGCCCGGTCCCGCCGCCGCTGACATCGGCGCCTTTCTCTACGACGAGAACGGCCTCCCCGGATGATCATCGACTCGTCGGCGCTCTGCGCCGTGCTGTTCGGCGAACACGACGCCGCACGCTACGCCGAAGCCATAGCCGACGCCGAGGTCAGTCGGATGTCTGCCATCAACCTGCTGGAGGCGGCTATCGTGGTGGAAAGCCGAGGAGGACAGCCGAGCGCCGACTTGCTGGACGCGTTCATTGAGCAAGCGGGTATCGAAATCGTACCCGTCACCGCCGACCAGATCGCCGCCGCCCGCAGCGCATGGCGGCGTTTCGGCAAGGGAAATCACCCCGCCAGGCTGAACCTGGGCGATTGCCTCGCCTACGCGCTCTCACAAACGAGGCATGAACCGCTACTCTTCAAAGGAGGCGACTTCGCCCAAACAGACGTCGACGCCGCGTGAGCTGCAACGCCTATCCGCCGCACACGCTCACGCTCCCCCGATTTCGTTGACCGCGCAACCACTGCACCGTACACTGCCTCTCCCCCTATGAACGACCAGACGCGCACGGCCTCCGCCGTCCACGACCGCCGAGGGCAGCGCCCTCAGTGGCGGAGCGCCTTCAGCGCGCTGCGCCACCGCAACTTCCGCCTGCTGTGGACGAGCACGCTGTTCGTCAGCGGCGGCAACTGGGTGCAGCAGGTAACGCTCGGCTGGCTCGCCTTCCACCTGAGCGGCTCTGCGCTTCAGGTGTCGGTCGTGCTGGGGCTGCGGGCGATCCCCTTGCTGCTGGCGCCCGTGGCGGGGGTGCTGGCCGACCGCTTCGACCGGCGCAAGGTGTTGCTGATCGACCAGGCCTTCCTCGCCCTGCTCGCCCTGGGGTTCGCCCTCGTGGTGCTCGCCGACCTCGTGCAGCTGTGGCACCTCTACCTCTTCTCCTTCCTCACCGGCGCGGGCTGGAGCATCAACAACCCGACGCGGCAGACGCTGGTGAGCAACGCCGTCCCGCGCGACAGCCTGATGAACGCCGTGGCGCTGAACTCGATGGCGTTCAACACCACGCGCATCTTCGGCCCCGCCGCGGGCGGCTTCCTCATCACCTTCTTCGGGCCGGGGGTCAACTTCCTGCTCCAAGCCGTCTTCTACGTTGGCGTCATGGCGCTCATCATCCCCTTCCGCGCGGAGTACGCGTCGCGGGAGCGGGCAAACCGCGAGGTGTCGATCCTCCACAACCTGCGCGAGGGGTTCGCGCACGTCACCCAAGAGCGAACCACCCTCACGGTCATCCTCGTCGCGCTCGTCCCGACGCTGACGATGATGTCCACCACGATGACGTTGATGCCCGTCTTTGCCGTCGAGGTGCTCGGCCAGGCGCGCGACGAGGGCAACGAGCTGGGCCTGCTGCTCACCGGCGCGGGCGTAGGCGGATTCCTCGGCACGCTGCTGATGGCGATGTTCAGCCAGGTACGCGCCAAGGGGCGGCTCATCCTCGCCGCCCTCGGCGTCGGCGGACTCGGCATCATCGTCTTCTCGCAGGTCGACACGCTGGCCGCCGCGATGGGCGCTCTCGTTGTCGTCCAGGCCGCGCTGATGGTCAACATGACCACCAACAACACCGTCCTCCAGATGATCACGCCCGACTGGATGCGCGGGCGCGTGATGGGCGTCTACATGATGGACATCGGCATGATGCCGCTCGGCGGGGTCATCGCCGGCATCGTCGCCGACTCGTTCGGCGTGCAGACGGCGCTGTGGGCGAGCGCGTCGGTGGGGCTGGCGGCGGTGGGGCTGGTGGCCGCGCTGAATCCCGGCTTCCGTCAACTGCGGGTGTAGCGCCGCGCGTTGCGTTGTAGGGACAGGTTTGAAACCTGTCCCTACGTGGCCCTCAGGCAAGCGTCCGTCCCTACTCCGCTCCTAGCGCCGCCGCCAAAGCTGCGCGCAGCGCCGCGTCCTGGCCGGGCAAGACCGTGCGCAGGTCGAGCAGCAGCCGTCCTCCCTCGATGCGCCCCAGCGCCGCTGGCGCGCCCGTCCGCAGCCGCCGCGCCAACTCCTCCATGCCCCCGGGCACGGCGTCTCCGTCGATGCTCACCAAGCGCGTCGGCAGCGTAT
>JAPPFU010000026.1:0-3870 GCA_028875085.1 Chloroflexota bacterium | reverse complement strand
CGTATCGCCCGGCAGGCTGCCCCCGCCCACCGTTGATTCTCTGTCCACCACGCGCGCGCTTGCCCCCGCCGCCTCCACAACGGCGCGCGCCCGCGCGTCCAACTCGCCCGCGCTCGCGGCAATCATCCGCCAGACGGGAATCTCCCGCTCCGCCTCGCCACGCAGGTAGTGGAGCAGGGTCGCGTGGAGCGCCGCCAGCGTCATCTTGTCCGCCCGCAGCGGGCGCGCCAGCGGATGGCGCGTCAAGCGCTCGACCAGCGCCGCCTCGCCCACCGCGATGCCCGCCTGCGGCCCGCCCAGGAGTTTGTCGCCCGACACGAACACCAGCCCCGCGCCCGCCGCGATGCTCTCGCGCGGCGTCCACTCGTGCGCCAGCCCGTAGGCTGCGGTGTCCAGCAGCGCCCCGCTGCCCAGATCGTGCAGCAGCGGCACGCCCCGCTGCTTGGCGGCGGCGGCGACCTCATCTAATGCCGCCTCGTGCGTGAAGCCCACGACGCGGAAGTTGGAGCGGTGAACGACCAGCACAGCGGCGGTCTCCGGCCCGATAGCGTCCGCGTAGTCGCGGGCGTAGGTGCGGTTCACCGTGCCGACCTCGACCATGCGCGCGCCACTCTGCCGCAGCACGTCGGGGATGCGGAACCCGCCCCCGATCTCGCTCGCCTCTCCTCGCGCTACCACCACCTCCCTGCCCGCGCCGAGCGCCGCCATCGCCAGCAGCACCGCCCCGGCGTTGTTGTTGACCACCACCGCGTCCTCCGCGCCCGTCAAGCGCCGCAGCAGCGCCGCAACCGCCCGATGCCGCGAAGAGCGCTTGCCCGTCTCGAGGTCCAACTCGAGGTCGGAGTACTCCGCCGCCGCAGCGGCCGCCGCCCTGACGCTCGCCTCCGACAGTGGCGCGCGCCCCAGGTTGGTGTGCAGAATCACGCCCGTGGCGTTGATGACGGGCGTGGGCCACGGCGCTCGGTCGCGCGCCAACCGCGCCGCCGCATCCGCCGCAACCGCTTCCGCCGCCGGCGCCTTCTCCCCCGCCGCCAGCGACGCGCGCGCATCCTCCAGCGCATCCCGCACCGCCTCCACCACGACGGCGCGCTCCGAGGCGGCGAGCGCCTCCGCAAGCGCCTGCTCGGCAAGCACGCGGTCTACGCTCGGCAAGTTGCGGTATGAGTTCGCGGCCACGGTGGGGTTATCGCACGCGCGGCGCGGCGCGTCTAGCCTCTGCTACCCTGGCGCTGCCAACCCCCTCCCTAGGAGCACGCCCATGCCTCGCATGCCCGAGATAACGCAGCGCGACCAGGTGGACGACGCGGGCAAGCCGCACTTCGACTCCATCATCGCCAGCAGAGGGCGCATCGGCGCGCCGTACCAGTACCTGCTCCACTCGCCCGACCAGGCCGCCCGGGTGGCGCACACCATCGGGTTCGCGCGGTTCGAGGCGACGCTCGACAGGCGCGTGTCGGAGATCGCCATCTGCGCCGTCGCCCGCGAACTCGACTGCCTCTACGAATGGGCGGCGCACGAGGACGACGCCCGCGCCGCCGGCGTCGCCGAGCAGACCATCGAGGCCATCAAGCGCGGCAGCGCCCCGGAGGGCATCGGCGAGGAGGACGCGGCCATCGTCCGCTACGTGCAGGCGCTCTTGCGCCCGCCCCACCGCGTCGCCGAGGCCGCGTTCGAGGCGCTCCGCCAACGCCTCGGCGACCGCCACATGGCCGAGTTGACGGCGGTCATCGGCAGTTACGCCATGCTCGCCTGCTGCCTCAACGCGTTCGACGTGCCCACGCCGGAGGGCAGGCCCATACTCCCCGTCTAGCCCGCCGCGCGGGCGAGCGCGGGGCCGATGACCTCCCCGAAGGCGCGCCGCTCCTCCTCCGGCCATTGGAACGACAGGTTGGCGTACAGATAGACGCGCTTGACGCCCAGCGCTTGCAGTTCGAGGTAGCGCTGCGCCACGTAGTCGGGGTCGCCCAGCACCGCCATCGTGTCGCCCGCCGCCGCTTGCAGTTCGGGCGGTATCGCCGCGTCCGCTATCTCCTCCGCCGCGGCCCAGTCGTAGGGATGGCTCGCCGACGGCGCCAGCCGCTGCATCGCCGCCCACCCCTCGCGCAGGCGCTCCGCGATGGGCGCGAGGTCGTAGTCAATCCCGCGCGCGACGAGCCACTCCTGCGCGTCCGCACGCACGAGGTTCGGCAGCAGTTTGGGCGCGTGGGTGCGGTGCGCGAGGCGGCGCGTCTCGCGGATCATCGTCCGCACCTCCAGCACCAGCTCCACGTCGGCAGCATCGCGCCCCGCCTTGGCCGCGCCGTCGGCGACCCACCGGCTCGCCTGCGCCACCGACGCGACGTCCGGCGAGATCGCGAGCAGCGCGCCGTCGCACAACTCGCCCGCGATGCCGAGCACTTTCGGCCCGCGTCCGGCAAGGAACACGGGCGGCGGCGGCCCTTCGCTGTGGTGCAGATGCACGTGCGAGTCGCCCCATATCCCCCACTCGCCCGCCATGGCGCGCTTGATCTCCGACACCGCCTGCCGCGTCTCGCGCAGCGTGAGGGGCGCGCGCCCGATGGTGGACGCCGCCGCGTCGCCGCGCCCGAGCCACACCTCAAAGCGCCCCGGCCCCGCCTCCTGCGCGGTACGCGCGGCGGACGCGATGACCGAGGAGTGGCGCGGCCCTGGGCAGGTGAGCGCGGGATGGACGACCAGCGAGTCCGTGGCGGCGAGCACGTGGGACGAGACGACGTAGGTGTCGCGGAAGTAGAGTTGGGAGTCGTTGAAGCCGCAGGCGTAGAAGCCCGCCTCCTCGCACTTGCGCGCGAACTCCACCATCTCGCTCACCGGATGGCTCGGCGGCGTCCGCAGGTCTACCTTCATCGCCCCTCCTCGCGCTCTATCGGCGCGGCTGCGCCGCATTCTAGCGGGCGCCTGCTATCCTGCGCCCACCCCACCCGGAGACGCTCCCGCGCCATGACGCCCACCGACGAGATCATCGCCGACTACCTCGACGAGGAGTACATAGTCGCGACGCTGGTCGAGCTGCTGCGCGCGCCGACCGACGTGCCGATGGGCATCGACACGCTGATGGCGCCCGACGACCCCAAGCTCGTCCACTTCGTGCAGGAGGTGATTCGTCCCGAACTGCTCGCCATCGGCGCTTACGGCGTCATCGAGGCGCCGCTCAACCAGTTGGTCGTCCGGATGGGCGAGGGCGAATCCGACCGCGCGCTGCTCGTCATGGCCTACACCCCCAGCCAGCACTCCAACCTGATGAGCGACCCCTTCGGCGGGCGCGTGGCGATGGGCACGGCGTTCGGCTTCGACGAGCCGTGCGCCTTCGGCCAAGGCGCAACACAGAACAAGGCGCACTTCGCCGCGATGCTCGGCGTGCTGAAGATGCTCGTCGACTCGGGCGCCCCCCTGCGCGGGATGCTCTACTTCGGCGTCAACAACGAGGGGCGCTCCAGCCATGCCTGCTCCGACGCCATCATCGGCGCGCTGCCCTCCAAGCCGACGCTCGGCGTGGTGCTCCAGCGCACCAACTTCCGCCTCCAGTTGGGCAACCGCGGACGCGTCGACGTCTACGTTACGGTGAAGGGCAAGGCGTCTCACTCCAGCCGCCCCGACCTGGGCCACAACGCCATCATGGGCGCGAACGAGGCCATCAACCGCATCGCCAAGATGGCCTTCGACAAAACGCACCCACAACTCGGCGGCCTCCACGCCGAGCCCTACCAGGTCTCCTACGCGCCCCTCGCGCCGCACACCCTCCCCGACACGGCGCGGATCGTCGTCGACCGCCGCCTGCTGCCCGGCGACGATATCGACGCGGCGGTGGACGAGGTGCGCGCCGCCGTGGGCGACCTCAGCCCCTTCGAAGTA
>JAPPFU010000117.1 GCA_028875085.1 Chloroflexota bacterium | reverse complement strand
CTCCTTCATCCCCGCGATGACGTTCTGCGCGGCGAGGTAGGCGGCGTAGCCGGTGGCGTTCGTCGTGCGGCTGCCGCCCGTCATGTCGGTGTAGCCCACGCTGTCGGTGTCCACGACGACGGGGTGCACCTCCTCCGCTCTCAGCCCCAGCACCTCGGCGGCTTGCATAGCGACGGAGGCGCGGGTGCCGCCGATGTCCACCGAGCCTTCGACGAGGCCGACCTCGCCGTCGCTGTTGACGTTGATGGTTACGCAGGACTGCATGCCGCCGTTGAACCAGAAGCCGTTGGCGACGCCGCGCCCGCGCACCTTGCCGTCCGGGCCGTTGCGCTCCAACGGCGTGCGGTAGTGCTCCGACTCCTTGAGCGCCTGGAGCTGCTCGAGGTTGCCGATGCGTGGGTAGACGGGGCCGTCGGCGCGGCGGTCGCCCTCTCGCGTCGCGTTGTGCAGGCGGAAGTCGAGCGGGTCCATTCCCAGCGCCTGGCATATCTCGTCCACGACCGACTCGACGGCGTAGGCGGCCTGGGTCGCGCCGGGGGCGCGGTAGGCGGCGGTCTTGGGCTTGTTGACCAGGATGTCGTAGCCGTCCACGCGCGCGTTGGCGACGCGGTAGCACGCGAGCGCGCACATCGCGCCCGCGCCGACGGGCGAGCCGGGATAGGCGCCCGCCTCGTAGTAGAGGTCAACCTCGGCGGCGGTGATGTCGCCCTTGTCGTTCGCGCCCATCTTGACGCGGATGCGCCCGCCGGGCGTCGGGCCCGTCGCCTCGAACACCGACTTGCGGTCCATCACGATCTTCACCGGCCGCCCCGCCTTCTTGGAGAGCACGGCGCAGATAGGCTCAAGGTAGATGGGGATCTTGCCGCCGAATCCGCCGCCGATCTCCAACGGCGTAACGCGGATGTCCGTCTCAGGGACGCGCAGGATGGGCGCGACGGAACTGCGCACGCCGAACGCGCCTTGGGTGGACGTCCATATCTCGATCTTGCCGTCCGACTTCCAGATGGCGGTGGCGTTGTGGGGCTCGATGTAGCCCTGATGCACCATCGTCAGCTCGAACTCGCGCTCCGCCACCACCGTCGCCGCCGCGAACCCCGCCGCCGTGTCGCCCGTCTCGTGACGGAAGTGGTCGGCGACGTTGGTGTTGCGCGTCTCCTCGCCCAGGTCTTTGCCGGCGTAGTCCTCGTGCACTAGGGGCGCGCCGGGCGCCATGGCCTCGTCCACCGTCAGCACCGGCTGCAATACCTCGTACTCCACCTCGATGAGGCGCGCCGCCTCGAGGGCCGCGTTCTGGTCGGCGGCGGCGACTGCGGCGACGCGGTGTCCCTTGTAGACCACCTTGTCGCGCGCCATCAGCTTGTCGCTGGCGTGGGCGAGGTTGGTAACCTCCTCGCCCGTCTCGATCTCGACCGCTTCGGCGACGGGCATGTCCGCGCCGGTGACGACGGCCATCACGCCCGGCGCCTGCTCCGCCTTGGACGTGTCGATGCGCTTGATGCGCGCGTGGGCGTGGGGGCTGCGCGCCAGGGCGCCCCAGATCATGCCGGGCAGCTTCAGGTCGGCGCCGTATTGCGCCTTGCCGATGACCTTGTCCAGCCCGTCGTGCCTGATGGGCCGCGTGCCGATGACCTTGTACTCCTTGGGTTGCTCGATGGTGGTCATAGGTCGTCTGCTCCTGAGGTGATGGTATTGGGCGCGCGTCTAGCCCTGCGCCTTCTGAACGGCGCGGATGATCTTGTCGTAGCCGGTGCAGCGGCACAGGTTGCCCGCCAGCCATAAGCGGATGCGGTCTTCGTCGGCGTCCGGCTCGCTATCGAGCAGCGCCTTGGCCGCCACGAGGAAGCCGGGCGTGCAGATGCCGCACTGAAGCGCTGCTTCTTCCAAGAACGCCTGTTGCAGCGGATGCAGCGTCTGGCCGTCGGGCGCGATGCCCTCCACGGTCTGCACCTGCTTGCCCTCCGCCTCCGCGCCGAGGACGAGGCAGGAGTCCACGATGCGCCCGTCCAGCGACACGGTGCACGCGCCGCAGTTGCCGTCGTTGCACCCCTCCTTCACGCCCGTCAAGCCCGCCGCCTCGCGCAGCGTCTCCAACAGGCTGTGGTGGGGCGCGATGAGCAACTGATGCTCCTGCCCGTTGATGGTGGTGTTCAGGATGATCTTCTGCGGCGTGGGCGCGGTGGTCATGATTGGGCACGCTCCAATGCGGTAGTGAGGGTGCGCCGCGTGAGCACGCGCACCAGTTCCTTACGGAAATTGACGTCGCCGCGCATGTCGCTGATGGGGCGCGCGGCGTCCGCCGCCAGTTCGCCCGCCTCGCGGAAGGCGTCGATACTGGGCGCTTTGCCGACGAGCGAATCGCCCGCCGCCTGCGCGAGGATGGGCGTCGGCCCGACGGCGGCCAGCGCCACGCGCGCCGCCTCGATCCGGTCGCCTGCCGCGTTCAGCGTCAGCGAGCTGCCGACGCCCACGACGGCGATGTCCATCTCGTTGCGCGGGATGAAGCGCTGGTAGGCCGCGCCGAACCCGGCGGGCGGACGCGGCAACTCGATGCTGACCAGAAACTCCCCCGTTCCGAGAACGGTCTGCCCTGGCGCCAGGCAGAACTCCTCGACCGGAGTGGAGCGCCGCCCGTTCGGCCCCGCGGTGTGCGCCTGTGCGTAGTGGACGATGAGCGGGCAGATGCCGTCCGCGCTGGGCGAGGCGTTGCACAGGTTGCCGCCGAGGCTGGCGCGCGACTGTATCTGGATGCCGCCGATGAGCGACGCCGCGTCGATCAGCCCCGGGTACAGCCCCGCTATCTCCGCGTCCTCGTAGATGCGGTGGCAGGGAACCGCCGCGCCGATGCTCAGCCCGTCCTCGCCGAGCGCCAGCGCCGTCAGTTCGGGCACGCGCTTCACGTCCACGACCGCGTCGAGGTCGAAGCGGCCGGTGCGCGTCTGCACGAGGATGTCGGTGCCGCCGGCGAGCGCTCTGGCCCTGTCGCCGTAGCGCGCCAGCGCGTCCACGGCCTCCGCCACCGACGTTGGCGCTAGGTACTGGAAGGGGTGCAAAGGTTGAGCCTCCTCGTTTCAGCCGCGCCGTCCGCCTCAGGACGCGGCGCCGCCATTATCGGCAAGCGACGCGCTGCCCGCAACACGCCCCGGCGCGCCTATCCCACCGGGTCATAGCCGCGCACGCCCGCGTCCAGCCGCACGATAGCCTCCAAGCCCGCCACCGTTATGTACACCGACTCGCCCCGCCAGCACAGATTGGTCGCGCGGTCGCCCACCGGATAGGAGGCGAGCAGCCGCCCTGCGTCCACGTCCACTACGTCCACCGTCCCGTTCACCCACCGCGCCACCCACAAGCGCCCGTGCTCGTCGAACGCGATGCCGTCCAGGCTGGGCGTGGCGAACTCCAACGTCGTTCGCTCGTTCGCAAGCCCGCCGCCGGGCGCGATGTTGAAGCAGAGCAGGCGATTCGTCCCCGTCTCAGCGACGAACAGCCGCCGCCCGTCGGGATGGACGGCGAGGCCGTTGGGGAAGGCGAGGTTGTCTGCGACGCGCCGCACACCCCCAAGCCGCCCCGCCGCGTCCATACCGATGCGGTAGACCGCGCCGGTGGGCGACTCCGCCGAGCTGCCCACCGGGTCGGAGAAGTAGACGTTACCGGCCTGGTCGAGGCACAGGTCGTTGGGACCGAGGTACGGTTCACCGCCGTAGGAGTCGGTCAGCACTTCCATAGCGCGCGTGGCCGTGTCGAAGCGCGTGATACGCTTTGCGCCGAAGTCGGCGCACACGATGCGCCCCGCTGCATCGCACTTCAGACCGTTCGCCTGCCCGCCCATCTCGACCCACACCTCCGCCTCGCCGCCGTCGGCGGGCAGCCGCCCGATTGTCCCCAACCGCAGGTAGTTCACGAAGTACAGGTCGCCCCGCCGATCGAACGTCGGCCCCTCCGCGAACGCGATCCCACTCACCACCGGCGCGGGCCGCAGCGAGCGGGGCAGGGGAGGGGGCATGGTTACGCCGCCGCTTCGACCGGGGCAGGGCGCGCCACGGGCGCCTTCGTCGTTGCAATGAGGACGCCGCTGAGGGCGAGCACGCCCACCGCTGCCCACCAGATGGGCGCGAAATCGCCCGTGATGTCGGCGACGTAGCCGGTCAGCGGCGCTGATATCGCGCCCAAGCCCATCGAGACGGCGAGCGACACGCCCCGGATCGCGCCGATGTGCCGCCTGCCGAAGAACGCCGGGTAGATGAGGTTCTGCACGACCACCAGATAGGTGACCGCCAGGCCGAACAGCACCACCGCCGCCGCCACCTCCGCGCCGTTCGACGCGATGATGGTGAAGACGTGCGACGCGATCATCAGCGCGAATCCCAGCGCCGCCGTCCATTGCAGCCCCAAACGCCCCGCCACGAACGCGACCGTGAAGGCGGACGCGATGGACGCGACGCCCTCCAGCGACGCAGCGTAGCCGACCAGCGTCGCGCTCACGCCCTGATCCTCGTAGTGGGGGAAGCGGTAGAGCGAAACCGACTGCTGCCCCGCCATGTGCAGGCCGAACGCTACCGTCAGCCGCCAGAACGTCATCGAGCGCAGCGCCTCGCCGCGCGTCCACGAGCGCTCCCCGGCGTCGTCCTGGGCGCCGCTCTCGCCGGGCACCTCGGACGCGCCGCCGTCCACGCCCATGCGCAGGTCGCTTGGCTGCCGGCGCAGGAAGAGGAGCGACGCGGGGGCGATGAGCGCGACGCCCACCAGGCCGATGACCGCCCACGCCGTGCGCCAGCCAAACGCCTCGATCAACTGCTGCGTCAGCGGGAAGGCGGCGATGAGCGCCACGGGCAGGCCGAGGTAGGTCATCGACATGGCGCGGGCGCGGTTGCGGACGAACCACTTGGAGACGACAGGGCCGGTGTAGATGTTCGCGCCGCCCTGCATCCCCAGCAGGCCGACGATGGCGTAGACGGCCACCAAATGCCATTCGGCGGTTACGTAGGCGAGCGCGGCGATGAGTAGCGCGCCGCCCCCGCCGAACAGCGCCAGCAGCACGCGCGCTCCGTGGCGGTCGATGAGCCTGCCGATGAAGATGCCGCCGATGGCCGCGCCCGCCGTGCGCGCCGACGACGCCCACCCGAACACGGCGCGGTCGAACCCCAGGTCGTCGCGCATAGGGTTGATGAAGAAGCCGAAGTTGGCGACGCCCATCGAGAGCGTCCAGCCGCCCGCGACGGCCATAACGGCGACGATGACCCAGCCATAGTAGAGGCGGCGCGGCGTGAAGCGGTTCTGCAAAGGCTCCTCGGGGGCGCCAGTCTATCTCACGCTTGCGCGCGCGGTTGACACGCTCGGCGGCGCGCACTAGCCTCACCGCGCCCCGGAGAGGCGAAATCGGGCGGAGGCGAGCCGAGTGACCTATCTGCGCATCGTGGCTTGGGACGTGCTGGGCAGGATTGTTTGGCGGCTGCTTCGCATCGCGGCGCTCTTCTTCTTCAGCGCGTGGGTGTGGATGATGTTCTGGGGTATGGTGTCCCACGCCGCGCGCGTCGGGCCGATGAGCTATCTCGCCTCGCTCCTGGTGGTGCTGGCCGTCTGGCTCATCATCATCCCCGTCATCGTCGTCGCGCTGCGTGTCTACAAGCCGCCGGAGCCCGACCTCTTCGCCTAGTCGCAGGGGAAGACGGAGACGGTTCCGATAACGGCGATGGACACGTCCTCGCCCGGAATAATGGGCACGGCCGGGCCCATCCGCGCGCGCAGACGCTTGCCGCCGGGGCCGTCCAGCAGCACTACCTGATGGTGGCCGTAGAACTCGCGGGCGGCCACGTACGCCGGCGTCAGGCCCGCCTCCTTCGGCTCGACGCGGATAGTCTCCGGGCGCACCACCACCTTCACCCGGCCGTTCGCCGGGCTGCGCGTTGGGAGGCGGCCCAGAGCGGTGGTCACGAACGCGCCGTCGGCCTCGCCGTCCACGATGTTGGCGTCGCCCAGAAAGGCGGCCACCTCCAGCGTCCGGGGCGTGGCGTACACCTCTCCCGGCGGCCCGATCTGCTGGACGCGCCCGGCCAGCATCACGCCCACGCGGTCGGCGAGCAGAAACGCCTCTTCCTGATCGTGGGTAACCCAGATGGCGGCGCACCCCGCCTCGCGCAGGATGTCCCGCACCTCGGAGCGCACGCGCACCCGCAGGGCTGCGTCCAGGTTGGAGAAGGGCTCGTCCAGCAGGGCGGCGGGCGGATTGGGGGCGAGGGCGCGGGCCAAGGCGACGCGTTGCTGCTCTCCCCCTGACAGTTCGTGGGGCATCTTGTCGCCCGCGTGGGACAGCCCCACCAGTTCCAGCGCCTCGTCCACACGGCGCGCCTGCCGCGTATCGCCCAGCCTCCCCGCGCCCCAGGGCAGCCGCGAGCGCGCTCCGCCAAGCCCGAACGCCACGTTCCGGCGCACCGTCATATGCGGGAAGAGCGCGTAGTCCTGGAAGACCATCCCCACGCGCCGGCGCTCCGGGGGCGTCCACCTGCCGCGCCCGGCCACGACCTTGCCGCCGACCTCGATGCTCCCGGCGTCGGGCGTCTCGAACCCGGCGACGAGGCGCAACGCGGTCGTCTTGCCGCACCCGCTCGGGCCGAGCAGCGCCAGGATGGCGCCCTCCTCCACCTCGAACGATGCGCCGTCCACCGCGTTCGTCCCGTTGAAGCGCTTGCGCAGGTCGGAAGCGCGGACGGCAGGCGCAGGAGTGTTCGCGTCCATCCTTCCAGGATACGTAGATACGAAGCCTTTCGCAATGGAGCGGCGAACCGGCGGACGGCGCTTATGCGTTAGGCGGGCGCTCCTCCTCTTCCAGCAACGAGGCGGACTCCAAGGCGATGAGCGCGCGCCTGATTTGCTCGCGCTCCGCGTTGTAGCGCCGCCGGGAGACGCCTTCGCGCTGCTCCCTCAGCGCCGCCGCGCGCGCCAGCAGCGCCTCGCGGCTGAGTTGAGCCACGGGGGCGCGCCTCCGCGCTGCGAAGGCCAACGCCGCGGCCAGCGCGACCGCCGCCGCGCCCGGAACGGCGTAGCGCAGGAACCATTCCCCGCCCCGGCTCTCGACGCGGCCCCACAGGGTGGGCTGGGGCAGGCCGTTGACGGACATCGGCAGGAAGCCGTCGCGCGGGATGGCCGAACCCTCGAGCAGTTGGAGTTGGCCGCCTTCGAACGCCGTCGCGCCCAGGTCAGTCAGGTCGGGGGATGCGCCGACGCCGACGCTTACCGGGATAACGAAGCGGAAGGCGCCCGCACCGAAGCGCATCGTGCGCCCCAGGTCTACCGAGCCGCTCTCATAGGGCAGGCGGTAGACGAACTCGAAGCGGTGCGGTTGTTCGGCGGGCGTGGGCGGCACGGGGATGTTCAATGCAAACCCTCTGTCCACCGTCAGCACGTCGCCTCCTACCAGGTCGGAGCGCACGTCGAGGTGGAACGCGCCCGGCGGCAGGGCGAAGCGCAGGAAGGAGAGCATCGCCGGGCCCTGGGCGCTCAGGTCGGGAACGAGGGTGCGGCCGCTGTCGTTCGCCACGTGGGCGCGCTCGAACACCTCGATGAAGCGCGCGTTCGCGTCCGCCCCGGTGACAATCACCGAGTGGCTCTCGACCCGCAGCGCGTCTGTCGAGGCCGTCGGCTCGTAGACGGTGATTTCGACAGGCGCGGCGAGCTCGTCCGTCCGCAAAGAGGCGGAGTACGCCGCCCCACCGTACTCGGCAGAGACGAAGTAGACGCGCTCAGGCCCGACGGGCACGCCGGCGAAGGCGAATCGCCCCGAGGCATCGGGCGCAGTGGTGGTCTCGGAGATGGAGACGACGCCCTCCAGCACGTTGAGGGAGAGGCGCACCTCGGCCGGGTCGAAGTCGGCGCCCGGCGTGCCGTTGCGCACGCTGCCCGCGATCTCCGCCGTCTCCTGCGCCCCTAGAGGCAGGGCGAAGACCGCCGATAGGAGCGCCGCGCAGAGGACGGCCACGACGCGCCCGCGCATCAAGCGTTCGCCTCGCCGTCCAGGTCGCGCTCCACTCGCCGCCGGATAGCCTCGACGGCCGCCTCGGCCTCGCGCTGGCGCTGCAAGAGCCTGGCCGCCTCCGCGCGCAGGGCGTTCAGCTGGGCGCGGTGCTCCTCCTCGCTCGTCTCGCCCATGAAGTGCTCCTGCTGGAGCGTGCGTATCTCCTCGTACACGCGCTCACGGGCGCGGCGCAACTGCTCGGCGGCTTGGAGCGCCGCCTCATCCAGGTCGTCGTGGCGGCTGCGCGTCAGCAGCGGATAGAGGACGATGGCAAGGACGGCGAGGAGCAACAGAGCGCCGATGAGGATAGTCATAAGCCGTTACGAGGGCGTGGGCAACGGCTGCCCCTCTTGCGGGGAGCGCGCCACCGCCGCGGCGCGCTGGCGCGCGGGCCAGAGCGCGATGAGCGTCCCCAGCACCACGAACGGCCCGGCTACCCACATCCACCACACGAGCGGGTTGAGCAGCAGCCGGAAGACGAAGCTCTCTCCATCGGGCTGGAGTTCGCTGAACAGGACGTAGACATCCTCCTTGGGCGTGGAGTGGATGGCTGCCCTCGTGGAGAGCATGCCGAACGTCGGATAGAGGCCTTGCCACGCCACGACGGTCTTCACCGGCTCCCCGTCGAGGTACAGGTTGACGGTGGCCGTCCGCTCCGTGCGGTCGGGGAAGGCGCGGGCGTCGCTGCGGGCGAACTCGACCTCATACTCGCCGATCGTTGCGCGTTCACCGGGGCCGAGGATCACGTCGCGCTCGAGGTTGTAGAACTGAGAGCCGATGACGCCGAAGGCGAGCATCACGACGGCGAGATGGACGACGTAGCCGCCGTAGCGGGGGCGGTTCGCCGCCATCAACCGCAGGAAAGCAACGGGATACGCCGCGCCGGTCGCTCGCCGCCTCGCCAGCGTGCCGCGCGCCCACTCCTGCAATACGGACGCCGCCGCCATAGCGCTGACGCTGAAGGCGATGAGGGCGATGGGCTTGACGACGCCGAACAACGCCAGCGCAACGCATACCACAGCCGCCGCCGCGCCGGGCACGGCCAGCGCCCGCCGCGCCGATTCCCATGTGGCGCGCCGCCAGGGCAGCAGCGGGCCTATGCCCATCAGCAGCACAAGCGCCAATAGCAGCGGGCCGTTCACCTTGTTGTAGAAGGGCTCGGCGACGGTGATCGTCTCTCCCACGATCAGTTCGGAGATAAGGGGGAAGACGACGCCCCACATGGTGATGAAGGCGACGGCCAGCAGCAGCAGGTTGTTGACCAGGAAGGCTGCCTCGCGCGACAAGGTCGATTCAAGCCTGCCACTGCTGCGCAGGTCGGCCAGACGGTAGAAGAAGAGGCCGAAGGACAACACGACCGACGCGCCCAGAAAGAGAAGAAACACCCAGCCCAGCGTGGACGCGCCGAACGAGTGCACCGACGGCACGGGGCCGCCCCGGTTGATGAAGATGCCGAAGGCGCCGAGAGTGAACGCGGTGTTGATGAGCGCGATGTTCCACATGCGGAACATCCCGCGGCGCTTCTGCACCATGATGGAGTGGATGAAGGCCGTCAGCCCAACCACGGCATGAA
>JAPPFU010000166.1:5045-9622 GCA_028875085.1 Chloroflexota bacterium | reverse complement strand
CCAGGTCGTCAACCTCGCTGCGCTCAGCCGCTTGCCGGAGGAGGTGACGGAGGTGACGCCGCAAGTGCTCGCGCGCCACCGCCTCGTGCGCAGCGCCGCCAAGCCCGTCAAAGTGCTGGCCTTCGGCGAGATTGACCGCGCGCTCCAGGTGCAAGCCCACAAGTTCTCCGAGTCGGCCAAGCGCAAGATCGAGGCCGCCGGCGGCGAAGTGAAGGCGGTCTAGCAGGTGCGCGGAGGCCAGACCGCGACGAGGCAAGCGCCCGGACGCACTGCGCTCCTGCAGTCGATGATCGACGCGTTCCGCACGCCCGATCTGCGCGGACGCATCCTGTTCACCCTGGGCGCGCTTGTCATCTTTCGCCTCCTGGCCCACATCCCTGTGCCGGGCGTGGACCGCTCGCAGTTGGGGGCGCTGTTCGAGAGCAACGACCTCGTCGCCTTCTTCGATCTGTTCAGCGGCGGCGGCTTGCGCAACCTCAGCATCGTAGCCCTCGGCGTCTATCCCTACATCACCGCCAGCATCGTCATGCAGATAATGACGCCGCTCATCCCCGGCCTCCAAGAGATGGCGCGCGAGGGGGAGGCGGGCCGCCAGCGCATCAACCGGATCACGCACTGGCTCACCGTCCCGGTGGCCTTCCTGTCCGGCTACGGCCAACTGCTGCTGTTCTCGCGCTCCGGTGTCTTCACGCACGGCATCGGGCTCACCGGCCCGGCCGCTTACGACACCATCACCATCATCGTCGCCTTCGTGGGCGGGACGATGTTCCTCGTGTGGCTTGGCGAGCTGGTTACGGAGCGCGGCATCGGCAACGGCGTGTCCCTCATCATCTTCGCGGGCATCGTCGCCACCATGCCGTCGTTGATCGGGCAGGGCTTCCTCGCGCGGGACAACGCCGGAGGCCTGTTCGTGTTCGCCGCCTTCTCGCTCGTGCTCATCTTTATCATCGTGCTCTTCAACGAGGCCCAGCGGCGCATCCCCGTGCAGTACGGGCGCAGCGTGTTCCGCCAAGGGCGTATGTACCGCCAATCGGGCTCCACCTTCGTGCCGCTGCGCGTGAACTCGGCGGGCATGATTCCGCTCATCTTCGCCTTCAGCCTGATGATTCTGCCCGGCACCGTCGCCCAATACCTGGCCAACCCCTCCAGCGACAGCTTCCTCTCGCGGACGGGCATCTTCATCGCCACTACGCTGTCGCCCGCATCGCTCTGGTACTGGCTAGCCGTCTTCGTGCTGGTGGTCATCTTCACCTTCTTCTACACTATCGTCACCTTCCAACAGCAAAACCTGGCCGAGAACCTCCAACGTCAAGGCGGCTTCATCCCAGGCATCCGTCCGGGGCCGCCGACGCAGACCTACTTGAACCGCGTGATGCTGCGCATCACCTGGGGCGGCGCCCTCTTCCTCGGCGGCGTGGCCATCACCCCCTTCTTCCTCACCCGGCTCACCGGCGTCGAGGCGCTCACGCTCAGCAGCACCAGCTTGCTGATTCTCGTCTCCGTCGCCCTCGACACCATGCGTCAGTTGGAGGCCCAACTGCTGATGCGCAACTACGAAGGATTCTTGAGGTAGCAGAGCGATGAGACTGGTGCTCCTCGGACCGCCCGGCGCGGGCAAAGGCACGCAGGCCAAGCGCCTTGCCCAGCGCGTCGGCGCGGCGCACGTCGCCTCCGGCGACCTGTTCCGTGACAACCTGGGGCGCGGCACGCCGCTCGGCCTCCAAGCGAAGGAGTACATGGAGCGCGGCGCCCTAGTGCCCGACGAGGTTACGGTGTCCATGGTGCTCGACCGCTGCGCCGCCCCCGACGCCCAACGCGGCGTGGTGCTCGACGGCTTCCCCCGCAACCAAGCGCAGGCCGAGGCGCTCGACCGCGCCTTCGCCGCCGCGGGCGCCGCCGTGGACAGGGTGGCGCTTATCGAGTGCGCCGACGAGGTCGTCAAGGCGCGCCTCGCGGGCCGCGCGCTGGAAGAGGGCAGGGCGGACGACACGCCGGAGGTGATCGAGGAGCGGCTGCGCACCTACGAACGCCAAACGGCGCCCCTGGCCGCCTACTATGAGGCGCAGGGCAAGCTCCGCCGTGTCAATGGCGACCAGGCCGTCGAAGCGGTAACCGAAGACCTCGTGCGCGCGGTGGCGGAGGACTAGCCCCATGCGTCCCTGCTTCGTTCGCCAGACCCCTAACATCATCGGCGCGTCCGTAGTAGAATCCATTGGTTAGGCTATGCGTACGAACCAAACCACAACCCAGCCGCCAACGCTGCTTCAGTCGCTCGCTCCGCGCGGGAACGAGGCGACCGTGAAGACCAGCGCCGAGCTCGACCTGATGTGGGAGGCCGGCCAGATCGTTGGCAAGACCCACCTCGTCCTGCGCAAGGAGCTGCGTCCCGGCATGACCACCCGCGACCTGGACGCCGTCGCCGAGCGCGAGATACGCGGCATGGGCGCCATGCCCGCCTTCAAGGGCTACCACGGCTTCCCCGCAACCCTCTGCGTCTCCATCAACCACGAGATCGTCCACGGCATCCCCGGCGAGCGCGTCATCGAGGAGGGCGACATCGTCAGCCTCGACCTGGGCGCCATTGTCGGCGGCCTCTACGGCGACGCCGCTATCAGCGTCGCGGCCGGCTCCGTGCCGGACGAATTGGAGCGCCTGTTGCAGACGGGCGAAGGCAGCCTCTACGCGGGCATCGCCCAAGCGCGCGCGGGCAACCGCATCGGCGACGTCTCCAGCGCCGTGGAGGAGCACGTGCTCAGCCGAGGCGTCTATGGCATCGTGCGCGGCTACGTCGGCCACGGCATCGGACGCCAACTGCACGAGGCGCCCTCCGTCCCCAACTTCGGGCGCCCCGGGCGCGGCCCCGCCATCCGCGAAGGCATGGCCTTGGCCATCGAGCCGATGGTCAACCTGGGCGGCGACGACACCGAGGTGCTGGACGACGGCTGGACGGTTGTTACCGCCGACGGCAGCCCCTCCGTCCACTTCGAGCACACCGTGCTCATAACGGACGGCGAGCCCATCATCACGACGCGGGTCGCGGACGCATAGAGGCCGGACGAACGCATGACGAGCAAGGAGAAGATAGAGGTCGAGGCGACGGTTACGGAGGCGCTGCCGAACGCGGCGTTCAAGGTGGAGTTGGGCAACGGCCACGGCGTCCTTGCCCATGTGTCGGGCAAGATGCGCATGCACTTCATCCGCGTGCTGCCCGGCGACCGCGTGCTCGTCGAACTCTCGCCCTACGATCTCACCAGAGGCCGCATCACCTACCGGTTCCGGTAGGCCGGACGAGATAGAGGCTATGAAGGTACAGGCATCGGTCAAGGCGCGCTGCGACAAGTGCCGCGTGATCAGGCGGGGGCGCACCGTGCGCATCGTCTGCTCCAACCCGCGCCACGCGCAGCGCCAAGGGTAGGTGCGATATGGCAAGAGTGGCAAACGTCGACATCCCGGACAACAAGCGCGTGGAGGTGGCCTTGCGCGCCATCTACGGCATCGGCCCCACTCGCGCGCGCGTCATCGCCGAGCGCGCCGGCGCTGACGGCAACCCCAAGGTGGCCGAGCTCAGCGAGGAGCAGCTCGCCCGCGTGCGCGAGATCGTCGACCGCGAGTACATGGTCGAGGGCGACCTGCGCCGCGAGGTGAACGACAACATCCGCCGCCTCATCGACATCGGCACGTACCGCGGCCTGCGCCACCGCCGCCAGCTCCCCGTGCGCGGCCAGCGCACCAAGACCAACGCCCGGACCAAGCGTACCGGCCGCCGCACCGTGGCGGGTAAGCGCCGCACGATGGCGAAGAAGTAGGGGGAGAAGAGACTCGATGGCACGCTCGCGCACGCGCACCCGCCGCAGGGAGCGGAAGTTCGTTCCCCTGGGCAAGGGCTTCATCACCGCCACCTTCAACAACACCATCGTGACGCTGACCGACCCGGACGGCAACGTGGTCGCATGGTCGAGCGGCGGCCAGATGGGGTTCAAGGGGTCGCGCAAGAGCACCGCCTTCGCCGCGCAGCGCGTGGCCGAAGCAGCCGCCCGCAAGGCGGCGGAGCACGGCCTGCGCCAGGTCGAGGTCTTCGTCAAAGGCCCCGGCGCCGGCAGAGAGGCCGCCGTACGCGCCCTCCAAGCCAGCGGCCTCACCGTCACCAGCATCCGCGACGTGACCCCCATCCCCCACAACGGCTGCCGGCCGCCCAAGCGCCGGCGCGTCTAGCGAAGGAAGCAGGAGAGCATGGCTCGATACACGGGACCCGCCTGCAGGCTCTGCCGCCGCGCAGGTGAGAAGCTGTTCTTGAAGGGAGAGCGCTGCTACACGCCCAAGTGCGCCGTCGAGCGTCGGCGCCGCACCCCGGGCGAGGCCACTCCCCGCCGCCGCCGCGCGTCCGAGTGGGGCGTCCAACTGCGCGAGAAGCAGAAGGCGCGCCAATCCTACGGCGTGCTTGAGCGCCAGTTCTCCAACTACTTCCAGACCGCCAGGCGCATGCCCGGCGTAACGGGAACCAACCTGCTCCAACTCCTCGAGCGGCGCCTGGACAACGTCGTCTACCGGATGGGCTTCGCCTCCGCACGGCAGCAAGC
>JAPPFU010000166.1:0-5035 GCA_028875085.1 Chloroflexota bacterium | reverse complement strand
ACTCCGTCAACGGGCGCAAAGTCTCCATCCCCTCCTTCCGCGTGAAGCAGGGGGACGTGATCGGCTGGAAGGAGTCGTCGAAGGAGAAGGGCGTGTATGCCGAGGCGTCGCGGCAGGTGGGGCAGCGCCCGCTGCCCGGCTGGATCGAGCTCGACCGAGCCGCGATGGCGGCGACGGTGGTGCGGCTGCCGGAGGCGAACGACGTGGACACCCCGGTGGACACGCGATTGGTGACGGAGTACTACTCCCGCTAGCAAAGGCGGGAGGCGAGCGAAAGCGCGAGGATGCGATAGCGATGATGCTGGACTACGGATACGACGAACGCGGCGAGCGCGACCTGACCATCGATCCGGTGCCCGTGCCTGAAGCGACGGTGCGGGTGCTGGAGGCGGACGACACCTACGGGCGCTTCGTCGTGGAGCCGCTTCCGCGCGGCTACGGCCAAACGCTGGGCAACCCCATGCGCCGCGTGCTGCTCGGCTCCATCCCCGGGATGGCCGTTGACTGGGTGCGCATCGACGGCATCCAGCACGAGTACACCGCCATCCCCAACGTGAAGGAGGACGTGATCGACATCCTCCTGAACGTGAAGGCCATCAACCTGCGCTCCTCGACCAGCAGACCCGGCAAACTTCGCCTCGAGGTCAAGGGCAAGGGCGCAGTCTGCGCGGGCGACATCATGGTCTCCTCCGACTTCGAGATTGTGAATCCCGAACTCCACCTCGCCACCCTCGACAACGAAGACGCGGCGCTGGTGATCGAGATGAACGTCGGACAGGGGCAGGGCTACCAGCCCGCGTTCACGCAGAACGGCCTGCCCATCGGCGTGTTGCCCGTCGACGCCATCTTCACGCCAGTGCGCAAGGTGAACTACTCAGTGGAGAACACGCGCATCGGCCAGCACGTCGACTTCGAGCGGCTTGTGCTGGAGGTGTGGACGAACGGCGCCATCTCCCCCAGCGAGGCGGTGCGCCAGGGCGCGCACATCCTCTACGAGCACGTCTTCCGCTTCACCACCGTCGCCGACAGCATCGAAGAGGAAGGTGGCAGACCCTCCTGGGCCGCCTCCATCCCCGCCTCGCTCTACAACCGCCCGGTGGAGCAATTGGGCCTCACGCCGCGCACACAGAACTGCCTCAAGCGGGCCTCCATCAACAAAGTGGGCGAGGTGTTGGAGCGCAGCCGCGCCGAACTCCTGAAGACGCGGAACTTCGGCGAGCGCTCGCTCCAGGAGCTCAAGGAGAAGTTGGAGCTCCTGGGCATCCGCCACCCCGACCTGGGCGACCCTCCGCCGAGCCAAGCGGCGGCCCCCGCATCCGTTGAAGGCGCAGCCGTGGCCGTCGAGGAGCCGGACGCTTCCGAGGACTAGGACTAGGCGATGCGTCACCGAGTGGTAGGACGCAAGTTGGGCCGGCGCTCCGGCCCCCGCCGCGCGCTGCTGGGCAACCTCGCCGCTCAGCTCATCATGCGCGAGCGGGTGACGACCACGGAGGCCAAGGCGCGCGAGGTGCGCGGCCTCGCCGAGAAGGTGATCACCAAAGGCAAGCGCGGCTCAGTGCACGACAGACGCATCGCGGCGGCAATGCTTCCCGACAAGCACGCGGTCAAGAAGGTGTTCGACGACCTGGCGCCGCGCTACGCAACTCGCGAGGGCGGCTACACGCGGATGCTCAAACTGATGCCCAGAAAGGGAGACGCCGCCTCGATGGCGATCCTAGAACTGGTAGAGGAGTAGGAACGAGCCGCGCGCCGCTGCGACGCATCGGTCTGGTGTTGGAGTACGAAGGCACGGCCTACGCCGGCTTCCAACGCCAAGCCAACGCGCCGTCGGTGCAGGCGACAATCGAAGAGGCGATCGCCGCCCTCACCGGGCAGCAAGCGCGGCTCTACGGCGCGGGCAGAACCGACGCCGGCGTCCACGCGCTGGGCCAAGTGGCGGCCTTCGACACCGCGAGCGGGCTGTCTGCCGACAGGCTCCGCGACGGCCTTAACCACTACTTGCCGCTTGACGTGGCGGTGGTCGAGGCTCACGAGACGGCGCCGGACTTCGACCCGCGCCGGCACGCCCTCTCGCGGGTCTACCGCTACAGCCTGCTCACCCGGCGGGCGCGGTCGCCATTGCGCAGGCGCTTCACCCATGCGGCGCCGGGCCCGTTGGACATCGCGGCTATGGCCGCCGTCCTAGCGGCGTTGGAAGGCAAGCGCGACTTCGCGCCCTTCTGCGGCCGCTATCCGGAGGGCAAGCCGACGTGCCGCCGCATCCTCCGAACTGCCGTTTGGAGGGAGGGCGCCGAGGCGCATATCGAGATCGAAGGCAACGCCTTCCTTCCGCAGCAGGCGCGCCGTATGGCCGCCGCCGTGCTGGAGGTGGGCCTAGGAGAAAGGACGAGCAGGGAGTTCGAACAACTGGCGAACAGCGGACGGCGCGGCGCTGCCCAGGCGGTGCTGCCGCCGCAGGGCCTCACCCTCCGCCAGGTCAAGTACGCAAACTTCCCGCCGCACGACTATGCAACTGCAACGCACGACCAAGCACACGCCGAGAGCGCGGCTCGCCCCTAAGTGGCGCGTGATGGACGCGCGCGGCCAGCGCCTGGGGCGCCTCGCCGCCGAGGCCGCCCGCGTCCTGCAAGGCAAGCACCGCGCCATCTACAGCCCGCACGAGTTGACCGGCGACTTCGTCGTCGTCGTCAACGCCGCCTCCGTGGACGTGACCGGCAACAAGCGCGCGCAGAAGGTCTACTACCGCCACACCGGCTACGTCGGCCACCTCCGGCAGCGCACCCTCGACGAGATGATGACCCGCTTCCCCGAGCGCGTCATCCAGGCCGCCGTCAAGGGCATGCTCCCGCGCAACCGCCTCGGACGCCGCATGCTCAAGCGCCTCAAGGTCTATCCCGGCGCCGAGCATCCCCACGAGGCCCAGGTGAATGCCGGCACGGGCGCCCGCGCCGCCGCAAGGGCCGCTGCCGAGCGCCGCCGCGCCGAGGCTCCCACCGCCCCCCCGTCTCCCGCCGTGGAGGAGCCCCAAGCCGAGCCTGCGCCCGAGATCGCGGCCGAACAGGCCGAAGAGCAACCCCAACCCGCTGCCGCGCCGCGCCGCCGCCGTCGCGCCCAGGCTGCTGACGTAGAGGAGCCGCAAGCCGAGTCCGCGCCGGAGACGGTCGCGGAACAGCCGGACGAGCAGCCGCAAGCCAAATCCGCGCCGGAGACGGTCGCGGAGCAGACGGACGAACAACCGCAAGCCGAATCCGCGCCCGTGGCGGTCGCTGAGCAGACTAACGAACAACCGCAAACCAAATCCGCGCCGCCGCGCCGCCGCCGCGCTCCGGCACGAAAAGCCGCGCCAAAGAAGGACGAGGAGTAGCCGATGACGACCGGTTCCGCCTACTACTACGGCACGGGCAAGCGCAAGACCGCCATCGCCCGCGTCAGACTCTACCCGGGCGGCAACGGAGCCGTCGTCATCAACGGCAAGCCCATCGACGAGGCGCTGCCATGGATCGACTGGCGCAAGCGCGCCCTCTCCCCCTTCGCTGTGACCGAAGGCACGGACGGGCGCTTCAACGTCGTCGCCAAGATCGAGGGCGGTGGCATCTCAGCCTGGGCCGACGCCCTGCGCCACGGCATCTCCCGCGCCCTGGTGCTTGCCGCCCCTGAAACCAAGAAGGCGCTACGCGCCGCCGGCTTCCTCACCCGCGACTCCCGCATCAAGGAGAGCAAGAAGTACGGCCTCAAGCGCGCCCGCCGCGCCCCCCAGTACACCAAGCGCTAGCCCGGGGCGCCCGGAGGGGCAATGCCCCTCTACACCCCCGCCAGTGCGCGCAGTTCCTCGTGGATGCGCGCTACGCGTTCGGACGAGTCCGCCTCGGCGTAGATGCGCAATAGCGGCTCCGTGCCCGACACGCGGATGAGGCCCCAGTAGCCGCCATCCAGCAACAGGCGCAAGCCGTCCTCCGTGCGGCGCTCGCGCACCGCCAGCCCCGCGACCGACGCGGGCGCGCTCTCCGCGAGCGCTTGGACGGACGGGCGCGGCGCGTCCGGGTCGAGATGCACGTCGAGGCGGTCGTAGTGATGCTCGCCGGTCAGCTCCGTGAGCCACACGGTGAGCTCGGAGGCGCGCTTGGCGGTGCGCGTCATCATCTCCAGCAGCAGCAGCCCGCTGAACAGGCCGTCGCGCTCGGGGATGTTGCCCCGGAAGGCGTAGCCGCCGCTCTCCTCCCCGGCAGCCAGCGCGTCCTGCGCCATCATTACCGGGCCGAGGAACTTGAAGCCCACGGGCGTAACGCGCACGGGAACGCCGTAGCGCTCGGCCAGTTTGTCGATCATCGCGCTCTGGGTGATGGAGCGCACCAGCGGGCCGCGCAGCCCGCGCACCTCCAACTGGTGGAGGCACAGCAGCGCGAAGGTCTGCAAGGTGGTGATGAACGCGCCCTTCTCGTCGATGACGCCCAGCCTGTCGGCGTCGCCGTCGGTGGCCAGTGCAACGTCGTAGCCGCCGACCCGAACCGCGTTGATGACTGGGCCGAGGTTGGGCGCGATAGGCTCCGGCTGCGCCATGCCGGGGAAGGCGGAGTTCGGCTCGGCGCGGAACTCCGCGACCGCGCTGCTCCCCCCGCCGACTAGCGCCGCGAAGTAGCCTCCGCCCGCGCCGTGCATGCTGTCCACCGCCACGCGCAGTCCCGCGCCTCGGATGGCGTCGAGGTCGATGGAGCGCGCGGCGTTGGCCAAGTACGGCCCCGCGGCGTCCACGTCGGTCAGCAGCCCGGCGGCGCGCGCCTCGTCCGGTGGCATAGCGTCGGCCGGGCCGTCGGCAAGCGCGCCGGCGATGCGGTGCTCCAACTCCGTAACCACCTCCGGCGCGGCGCTGCCACCGTAGGAGGGCTTGTACTTGAAGCCGTTCCATGCGCCGGGGTTGTGGCTGGCGGTGATGACGATTCCGCCCGCTGCCCCCAAGTGGGGAACGTTGAAACTGACCACGGGCGTCGGCGCCGCCCCCGAGCATAAGTAGGCGCCGAAGCCCCGCGTAGCGCCCGTT
>JAPPFU010000220.1 GCA_028875085.1 Chloroflexota bacterium | reverse complement strand
TCGTGGCGGCGGAGGCGCTCCAAGCGTGGCAGGGCATCGACGGCGAGGTGTATCCCGAGTTTGAGCCGCGCCAGGCGGCCCAGGCCGGGGCGCGCTGATGGCCGCCGCGCAGCGCCGCCGCGTCGTCGTAACCGGCATGGGCGCGCTTACGCCGCTCGGCGAATCGGTCGCCGTGTTCTGGGACGGCCTGCTCGCCGGACGCTCCGGCGTCGGCCCGATGACGCTCGCCGACCCTACCGACTATCCGTGCCAAATATCGGGCGAGGTGAGCGGCTTCGACCCCGAGCGCTACATCGAGCGGCGGGAGGCGCGCCGCATGTCCCGGTTCTCGCAACTGGCCATCGCGGCCACGCAAGAGGCCGCCGCCCAAGCGCGGCTGGACGAGGTCGCCGACCGCGAACGGGTCGGCGTGCTGCTCGGCAACGGCAACGGCGGCTACCCCGACATCGACGCCGCCATGCGGGTGCTGGTGGAGCGTGGCGGGATGCGCATCACGCCGTTCTACTTTCCGATGACGCTGCCGAATATGGCGGCGGCCAACGTCAGCCGCGCGTTCGGCGCCTTGGGCCCGTCCAGCACCATAACGACCGCATGCGCCGCGTCCACGCAGTCCATCGGCGACGCGGCGGAGACCATCCGGCGCGGCGCGGCGGACGTGATGATCACCGGCGGCGCGGAGGCGGGCATCAGCCAACTTGGCCTGGCCGGGTTCTGCGTGATGCGCGCCCTGACCACGCGCAACGACGAGCCGGAGCGCGCGAGCCGACCCTTCGACGCCCACCGCGACGGCTTCGTGCCCGCCGAGGGCGCGGGCATCCTCATCGTCGAGGCGCTCGACCACGCGCTGGCTCGGGGCGCGGAGCCGCTGGCGGAGGTGCTTGGCTACGGCGTGTCCTCCGACGCGCACCACCAGTTCCAGCCGGACGAGGACGGCGAGGGCGCGGCGCGCGCCGTCCGCTGGGCGCTCGAGGACGCGGGCGTGGGGCCGGGCGAGGTGGACTACGTCAACGCCCACGGCACCTCCACGCCGCTCAACGACGCCTCGGAGACCAGGGCGGTCAAGCGCGCGTTCGGCGAGCACGCGGCGTCCGTCCCCATCAGTTCGACCAAGTCGATGATCGGGCACGCCCTGGGCGGCGCGGGGGGCATGGAGGCGGTGGCGTGCGTCCAGTCCATCCGCGCCGGGGCTATCCATCCCACCATCAACTACGAGGCGCCCGACCCCGACTGCGACCTTGACTACGTTCCGAATCACGCCCGCAGCGCCGAGGTGCGCGTCGTCCTCTCCAACTCCTTCGGCTTCGGCGGCCAGAACGCCTGCCTCGTCTTCGCCGCCTACGAATCCTAGTCTTGCCGCGCGTTCTCTTGCGGCGGGAGAGAGGGTTCGCGTTTTGCGTCCCACTATGTCCCATTTTCATCCTGCTTACGGCGGAAAGGGCGATGGCGGCGGGACAGCGCGGGACGGAGTGGGACGGGAGCCGGGGCGGAAATCGGGACAGTATGGGACGAAGAACGGGACACTTTGGGACAGGCTCCCCGGATTGGAGCGGGCGCATACTGCCGGGAGGCAGGGGACGGCCGAGGCGGCGCGGGTCATGTGCGTTCAGGTTCATTGAGGGCATGGTGGCACGGGCGTTCTGTTTTGGCAACGGGCGAATGTCATAGGGGTGGCGAGGAGGGGCGCGTGCAAGGCGGCGCGCCATCTGCTATCATCTTGGTATGACAGCCGAGCCTGCTTTGACCCTGTACACGCGCCCCGACTGCTCCTACTCGGACGCGCAGCGCGCCGACCTGCGGGCGAAGGGCATCGCGTTCACGGAGGTGGACCTGGCCCGCCAGCCGGAGCGCGTGCCGGAGGTCGAGCAGCTGACGGGCGGCGAACGCATCACGCCTGTTATGGTGGAGGACGGCGTCGTTACGGTCGGCTTTCGCGGCGCCGGCTGAGAGTTCTAGCGCGGGCCGGGAGGCCCGCACGAGCAACGCGGCCCGGTGGTGTAGCCTGGGTTAACACACCGCCCTGTCAAGGCGGAGATCGCCGGTTCAAATCCGGTCCGGGTCGCCAGCTTGCTCCTCTAACCCCACTCCGTAACCGAAGCGAGATTCCCGCTTGCGCGGGAATGACGAAAGAGGTAGGGGATACCTCCACGCCGCCAGCCGAGGGGCTGTCGCCCCGAGGGGCGCCCCTCGTGCGACGGGCTGTCAACGGGGCGTAGCGGGCGGGGGTTAGTACGCCTGCCAGCCTCTGCCGGACAGCATGCCTCGGACGTAGCCAATCTGCCCAGCGTGGTTGACGCCGTCGTTCACCATCGGGCGCAGCGTGCGCCAGCCGGGCTGCATGCCGCGTCCCGCGTCCAACAGGTACTCCCTGTCCAGTATCTCGGCGGTGAGGCGCGCCACGCGGTCGAGCGCCGCCTGCTGGCACGCCTCGGCGTAGCCCAGCACCGCCTCGAAGGGCGGGCGGAAGGCGCGCACCTGCTCGGGCGTGTCGCCGTAGCCGGTGTCGTCGGCGCCGCGTCCGACGCGCTCGGCCCATCCGCCCGCCGTCCACACGTGCGCCTCGCCGTGGCAGACGGCGGAGTAGTAGTCGCGGCGGCGCATCGTGTGCCAGACGAGCCAGCCGATGGAGTTGGACTCGGGCGCGGGCTGCCAGTAGGCCTGCTGCTCGGAGAGGCCGTCGCACGCCTGGCGCACGAGGCGGTATGACCCCTCCAGCAGCTCTTGGATGAGGTCGAGGGCGGCGCTGATGTCGCGGGGCATCGGAAGGCGCCTTACCCCGCGGACACCTCGTTCAGCCGTCCGGTGGCGCAGTCGTAGACGAAGCCGCGCACCTGGTCTTTGGCAGGGATGAAGGGGCTGGCCTTGATGCGGGCGATGGACTGGCGCACGTCGCCGTCGAGGTCGGGGAAGGCCTCGAGGGCGAAGGAGGGGCGCAGGCCAGTGTCGGCGAAGATGGCGTCCTTCACGTCGTCGTCGCGGAAGGTGAGCATGCCGCAGTCGGTGTGGTGGATGAGGATGACCTCGCGCGTCCCCAGCAGGCGCTGCGAGATGGTGAGGGAGCGGATGGCGTCGTCGGTGACCACGCCGCCGGCGTTGCGGATGACGTGGGCGTCACCCTCGTTGAGGCCGAGCACCTTGTGCGTGTCGATGCGGGCGTCCATGCACGCCACCACGGCGAGGCCGCGCGCGGGCGGCAGCGGGAGGTCGCCCTTGTCGAAGGCGGCGGCGTAGCGGGCGTTGTTCTGCAGCACTTCGTCGGTAGCGGACATGTGGCGCTCCTTTGGCGGCGCAAGCCGCGCCGAGAGAGTAGGCAGGCGATTCTCCTCGCCCCCGGTTTGCCCCGGGGGGGGGGGGGGGGGCCCCCGGGGGGGGCGGGGGCAGCTAGGACGGCCACTTGTCCCGCAAGCAATTCTCTGAGTAATACCGGAAGGGTTGGCTTTGCTGATGCGCCTGTTCCTGATTTTTGAGGGGCACAGCACTTTCATGACCGTGGATATCGTAAGGTGATTCGCCTGCCGTAAAGCATGCACCATAGTCCATGTGCATGATGGGCAGTCAACAGAAGAATCATCGATGTATCAATGAATTAGAGAATAGAGAACGATGAACTAGTCCTTACATAGCCCGTATCAACGCAAACCCGCCGAGAAGCGCCAAAAAGCCTCCGATTCCGACCTGAATCAGCGAAACCGTGCCCGCTGCTCCAATGGCAAACAGAAGGAGCCCTGACACGATAAGTGCAAGAGGGACCGCAAATTTCTCTGACATCTGTTACTCCGTGTCTTGGTTCTAGTTTCGTTATCGCGCCCAACTGCCCAGAGAGCAGAAATCAAGTATATCCATGGCTCAATCTGTTATCAAGAGGTCGCGTCACCAAAGTCTCGGAGCGACCGCCTCTTGCCCAAAGACCCTTATTCTCTCCCCCTACTCCCGCGCGTCGAGGCAGTCGAGGGCGCCGTCCCAGCGGAGGGTGCCTTGACCGTACGGCGCCGTCCTTGTAAACAGGGTGCGACGGGCCGCCGACGCAGCCCTACCCTACCCCGCCCAGCAGGAGGCGCCGCCTTATGGCCATCGTAGACAAGGCGCGCATCGGCTTCCCGATGCCGCAGATATTCACCGGCGGCGTCGACCGGGCGCTGATGCGCCAAGTGGCCGCCGATGCGGACGCGCTGGGCTACGACTCGCTGTGGACGCAGGAGCAGCAGTTCGGGCGTGCGGACTCGCTCGAACCGCTGGTGAGCCTCGCCGCGGCGGCGGCGCTCACCGAGCATGTCCGCATCGGCGTGTCCGTACTCGTGATGGCACGGCACGACCCCGTCCAATTGGCCAAGCAGTTGGCGAGCCTCGACCAGATCGCGGGCGGGCGCCTCATCGCGGGGGTGGGCGCGGGCAGGCCGAACGTCGCGCCGGGCGTCGAGGGCATGCCCACCGACCGCCGCCTGCTGCGCCTGGAAGAGGGCATCGGCGTGATGCGGGCGCTGTGGGCAAGCGACGACGCAACGTTCGACGGCAAGTTGTGGCGGCTGGACGGTGTCTCCGTCAACCCCAAACCCGTCCAACGGCCAGGCATCCCGCTGTGGTTCGGGGCAGGCGCGGACGCGGCGCTGCGGCGCGCGGCCAGGCTAGGCGACGGATGGATGGGAGCAGGCTCATCGTCGGTGGACGACTTCAAGCAGCAATTGCCGAAAGTGCGCGCGATGCTGGAGGAGGAGGGGCGCGACCCCGCGGCCTTCGCGGTCGGCAAGCGCGTGTACGTGGCCATCGACGGCGACTCCGCGAGGGCGGAGCGGCGGCTGAAGGAGTGGTTCGGCGCCTACTACGGCGTGGACACGATGGCATCGCGCGTGAGCATCTGGGGGCCGGAGCGCGTCGTGGCCGAGCGCCTCGAGGAGATAGCCGACGCGGGAGCGGAGACGATGCTGCTCAATCCGGTCTTCGACCTAGCCGAGCACCAGGCCGCGCTGGCGGAGGTCTGCGGCCTGACGCCGCGCGCGTCCTGACCGGCGCGGACGGCTACTCCAACACGCCGTCGGCGTAGAGGGCGTCTATCTCCTGTTCGGCCATCCCCAGCGCCTCGCGGCACACTTGACGCGTGTGCTGCCCCAGGAGGGGCGCGGGGCGGACGTAGCGCGCCGGGGTCTCGGAGAGGACGAACGCGTTGCCGTCGGTGGCGTGCGGCCCCATCTCCGGATGGTCGAGGCGGACGAAGTGGCCGCGATGCCGGAGCTGAGGGTCGGCGAACAGGTCTTCGCAGGTCTGAACGACGCCCGCCGGCACACCCGCGCGCTGGCAGCGCTCCATCGCCTCGTGGGGCGCTAGGCGCGCCGTCCACGCCTCCACAGCGGCGTCCAGCGCCGCCTCGCTGGCCTTTCTCGCGGGGAGCGTGGTGAAGCGCGCGTCCGCCGCCATATCGGGGCGGCCGATGAGCGCGGCGAGCGCCGCCCACTGCGCGTCTGTCTCGCAGGCGATGGCGCACCAGCGGTCTTCTCCCGCGCAGCGATAGACGGCGTGGGGCGCCATAGCCGGGTCGGCGTTGCCCTGGCGCAACGGCGCGCGCCCGTTAAGTTGCGCGTTGAGCAGCGCGGGCGCGAGGTATTGGAGCGACCCCTCCAACTGGGAGAGTTCGATGTGCGAACCCTCGCCGGTGCGGGCACGTTTGTCCAACGCAGCGACGATGGCGGCGACGGCAAGGTGGGGTAGCAGGAAGTCGGTGTAGGCGCCGTAGGGCGTGGAGGGGGAGCGGTCGGGCCAGCCCGTCAGGTGCGACAGGCCCGCGAGCGAGGTGAGCACGGGGCCGTAGCCCGGCTGCGCCGACTGCGGCCCGCCGCCGCCGAGCATCGACGCGGTGAAGGTGATGACGCGCGGGTTGATCTTGCGGAGGGCATCGGGGCCGAGTCCCCAACGCTCCATCGTGCCGGGCGTGAAGTTGTCCGTAACCACGTCGGCCCAGCGCACGAGGCGCTTGACGAAGTCGGCGGCGCCCGGACGCGCCATATCCACCGCGATACCCAGTTTGTTGACGTTGTAGTTGGAGAAGTAGCCGCTGCGGTTCGGCCCGGGCTTTCCGTCCTTGAAGGGCTGCGACAGGCGGAGCGTCTCCATCCGCCGCTTCGACTCCACGCGCACCACCTCCGCCCCGAAGTCCGCCAGGTAGCGCGTAACCATCGGGCCGATGACGACCCAGCAGAAGTCGAGCACCTTCAACCCCGCGAAGGCTTGGGCGCTCGTCGCTTCGTCATTCCAACGAAGGGTAGCCTCGCCGGAATCGAGGCGAGATTCCCGCTTTCGCGGGAATGACGGAGGGGGAAGCGCTCGCCCCTGCTCCACCTCCGCCAGTGCCTCGCGGGTGTGCTCTCCCAGGCGCGGGGCGCGGCGCCGCGACCCTACCCGCTCTCCCTGGATGCGGACGAATCCGCCGGGCAGGCGGGCGGCGCCTATCTCGCCCAGGTCGAGCGTGCGCCAGAACTCGCGCGCGGCCAGTTGCGGATGCTCCAGCAGTTCGTGGGCGTCGGTTACGGGGAAGAGGATGACGCGGTGGGCGGCGGCGCCGTCGGCGAGGGCGCGCTTGGAACGGGACGCGAAGAAGCGGGTCAGCGCCGCGTCCAGCCGGTCGAGCACCGCCTGCGGCGTGGTTCCGAACTCGAACGCCTCCCAGTCCGTCTGCTCGATGAATGCGTCCGGCTTGCCCTCCTCGCGCATCCACGCCGCGAGGCCGCGCATACTGCGCGCACCGACCGCGCCCGCGGGGAAGAAGAAGGCCGCGTAGCCGTCGGCGCAGGGGTAGGTGATGCGCATCGTAACGTCGCCGATCATCCGGTAGGCGCCGCTGCGCCCGAGGTTCACGCTCGCCAAGTCCCAAATCTGGGGCGCGTGGGAGAGCGTGCGCGCCATCGCCTGCTGGCAGGAGGCGTCCACGTGCTGCCCTTCTCCCGTCAGCAGGCGGTGGTGGTGGGCGATCATCGCCCCCGCCGCCCCGGCCGCGCCGCCCACAAGCCAGAACTGGGGCGAGTGGGATATCCGCACGGGCGGGCGGGCGGGTTCGCCGGTCATCGCCATGGAGCCGCCCAGGGCGACGCCCGTCAGGTCGGTTGCGGCGTAGGCGGACTTGGGGCCGCCGGAGCCGAAGGGCGTGATGCTGACGACGATGAGGCGCGGGTTGAGCGCCCGCAGCGCCTCGTAGCCGAGGCCGAGCGAGTCCATAACGCCCGGCGCGAACGACTCGACGAGGAAGTCCGCTCCCGCCGCCAGTTTGCGCAGCGCGGCTTGGCCTTCGTCCCGCGCGATGTCCAGCATTACGGAGCGCCGATTCGTTGCGAAGCCCTGCCAGAAGAGGCTGCGCTCCGGCCCCGGCTCGCCGCCCGCGAAGGGGCCTATGGCGCGCGCCGGGTCACCACCGGGCGGCTCGACCTTCACCACGTCGGCGCCCAGGTCGCCGAGCGTCTTGGCGCAGAAGAGGCCGCGATGGTCGGCGAGGTCGATGACACGCAGATGCTCCAGCACGGGAGGAGGATAGCCGACGCGCACCTTGTGCCTATTTTCACGAACGGCTATGCTTCGCGGCGTATGGCGACCATCGCGATCATCGGCGGTTCGGGCCCCGAGGGCCGGGGCCTGGGTTTGCGCTTTGCTATGGGCGGCCACGCCGTGATTCTCGGCTCGCGCGACGCCTCCCGGGGGCGCGAGGCCGCGGAGGCGGTGGCTGCGCTCAGCCCCGGCGTAGCCGTGTCGGGCGCACTCAACGCGGAGGCCGCCGCCGCCGCCGAGTGGGTCGTCCTCTCCGTGCCGTACGAGGGGCTAGGCGACACGGTGCGCGACCTCGCGCCGTCGCTCGACGGCAAGCCGGTGGTCAGCGTGGTCGCGCCGCTCGCTTTCGAGGGCGGGCAGCCGCGCGCGGTGCTCGTGCCGGAAGGCTCGGCGGCGGAACTGGTGCAGGGGCTTGCGCCGGGCGCGCGGGTTACCTCCGCCTTTCACAACCTCAGCGCCAAGGAGCTGCTGAAGCCTGACGAGCGCCTGGCGGGCGACGTCATCGTGTGCGGAGACGACGCGCAGGCCAAGGCGGACACGCTGGGCCTGGTGGACATCATCCGCGACCTGCGCGGCGTGGACGGCGGCCCGCTGTCCAACTCGCGCATCGTGGAGGAGCTGACGGCGTTGCTGCTCTACGTGAATATGCGGGCGAAGAGCCGGGCGACCATCAAATTGCTCGGCCTCGACTGAGCGCCGCGCTTACGCCCAGCGCACCGCCGCCACCTCGAAGCCCACGTCGGCCAACTGCGCGGACATCGCCGCCGGGGTGATGGAGGCGAGGTCGAACTCGACGGTGAGTTGCTTGGCGGCCAGGTCGCCCTCGACGCGGAAGACGGCGGGGAAGCCTTCCAGCACCATCGCCGCCGAGGATATGCACCCGTTGCAGTGCAGCCCCGGCACGTCCAAGAGCACCCGCGAACGCGCGTCGCCGTTCATACGCACACCCTACCACGCCCCGAGGACGCAGCCGCATCTTGCGCCGCCGCAAGGCGTGTGCTTGAATTCGAGCGAGCCAACGTCCATCGCTGGCTCAGCGAGGCGAGGGATGCCCGACAACCGCTACGAGCGCGAGATCGAAGATATCCTCGACAAGGCGGGGGACGACCTCCCCGGCGACGGGAAGCAGGCGAAGGTCGCCCGTCGGCGCCCGCGGCCCCGCGCGGCGCGCCCCGCCCGCGCCGCTCCCAACATCGGCGCGCTGCTGACGTGGAGCCGCTTGCTCATCGGCGGCGTCATCCTCATCGTCCTCTCGCTTGTGCTTGACATGAGCCTGCTGCTCTACGCAGGGCTGGGCGTCATCGTCATCGCCTACTTCATCTTCTTCAACAGGCCGCGCCGCTCGACGGAGAAGCGGTGGCGCGGCGAACGCATCGAGGAGGACGAAGGCGGCTTGCCCTTCTGGAGGCGCGGGGGGCGCCGCTAGAAGGCGCTCCCGGCCCGCTCCCGCTCCTTGCGCTCCTACCTGTCCCACCTCGAATGCACTGCCTGCGGCGCCCGCTGCGGCGCGGACGAGCCGCGCAACCTGTGCCCCGCGTGCGGCAAGGTGCTGTACGCGCGCTACGACCTCGAGGCGGCGGGGCGCGCCGTCGACCGCGCCGCTCTGGCGCAACGCCCGGCCACGATGTGGCGCTACTTCGAAGTGATGCCGGTGCTCGACCCGGAGCACGTGGTAACGCTCGGCGAGGGGGGCACGCCGATGCTGCGCACGCGGCGCATCGAGGCCGCGACGGGTGCGCACACGCTCTACCTCAAGGACGAGGGGTTGAACCCGACCGGCTCCTTCAAGGCGCGCGGCCTCTCCGCCGCCGTCTCCAAGGCCAAGGAACTCGGTTTGCGCCGCCTCACGCTGCCCTCGGCGGGCAATGCGGCAGGGGCGCTGGCCGCCTACTGCGCGCGGGCGGGCATGGAGGCGCACGTGTTCATGCCCAGCGACGCGCCGGACGCCAACAAGAAGGAGAGCGAACTGGCCGGCGCGTCCCTCACGCTGGTCGAGGGGCTTATCTCCGACGCGGGGGCGCTCGCCCGCGAGGCGGCGGCGCGGCTGGGCCTGTTCGACGTGTCCAGGCTGCGCGAGCCCTACCGCGCGGAGGGAAAGAAGACGATGGGGTATGAGATCGCCGCCGACCTCGGC
>JAPPFU010000250.1 GCA_028875085.1 Chloroflexota bacterium | reverse complement strand
AAGGCGGGCACGGGAGGCAGCAGCGCGCCGCCCATATCGTTGACCGCGAGCATATTGACCAGGTGCGCGCGGTTCAGCGGCGTCTCGCGCGGCAGCAGCACGAGGCGGCGGCGCTCTTTGAGGCACACGTCGGCGGCGCGGGCGATGAGGTCGGCGGAGTAGCCGTTGGCGACGGCGGCCAGCGTCTTCATAGAGCACGGCGCGATCAGCATCCCGTCCGTCTTGAAGGAGCCGCTGGAGATGGCCGCCGCCATGTCGTTCGGTGCGTAGGACGCGTCCGCCAGCGCCGCCAATCGCTCCGGCGTCCACTCCGGCGCCTCGTGGCGCAGGGACGCCCGCGCGCCTTCCGACACCACCAGGTGCGTCTCCACGCCCTCGCTGGCGCGCAACGCCTCCAGCGCCGCGACGCCGTAGATGGGCGCGGACGAGCCGGTGATAGCGACGATAATCCTACGCATCGTTCGTCTCCCTCAGCGCGCGCCACACCCGCTCCGGCGTGAGGGGCAGGTCGCGAATCCGCGCGCCCGTGGCGTTGAAGAGCGCGTTGGCGACGGCGGGAGCCACCGCGACGATGCCGCCCTCGCCGACACCCTTTGCGCCGTACGGGCCTGGGCCGTCGCCGCGCTCCAACAGCACCGTGTGGAATTCGTCCGGCAGGTCGCCGAACGTCGGCACGCGATAGTCGATCAGGTTCGGGTTCATCAACTGCCCCTCCTCGTAGCGCATCTCCTCGAACAGCGTGTGGCCGACGCCTTGCATCGCCGCGCCCTCGTCCTGCCCCTCCACCTGCGCGGGATTGATCGCCTTGCCGGGATCGGCGACGGAGGTGTAGCGCAGGACGCGCACGCGCCCCGTCTCCGTGTCCACTTCCACCTCGGCGAATCCCATGCTCACCTCCCAGAAGACCGGGTCCTCCGCAAGTTTGCCGGAGGGGTGGTCGGGGGTGATGGCGCTGCGCCCTACGATTTCGCCGCCGGCGCCGCCGAACACCTGGCCGATGAGCGCGCCGTAGGAGATGCTCTCGCCCTCGAACGATGCGCTGCCCTCCGCGAGCGCCACCTGCTCCGCGAATGTCTCGAAGTAGCGCGCCGCCGCGTCCTCCATCTGCGCCCGCGCGTCCGCCGCCGCGTCGTGCACGGCGAGGCCGGCAAGCGTGGTGGAGCGGCTCGCGCCCGTCGAGCGGTCGTAGGGAACCGCGTCCGTGTCCGACGCGATGACGCGGACGCTGCTCAGGGGCAACCGCAACTCCTCGGCGGCGATCTGCGCCAGAGCAGAGCGCGAGCCTTGGCCGATCTCCGTCGTGCCCACGTGGACGGTGGCGCTTCCGTCCGCGTGGAGGCGGACGAACGCGCCGGAGATGGGGCTTGCGCCCGCGTTGGCGACGGCGCACGCCATCCCGACGCCACGCTTGAGATGGGGCGCCGTCGATACGGGCTCGTAGTCATGCCAGCCGAACCCGCGCGCAACCTCCGCCAGCGGCGCGGCCAGGTCCGCCTCCAAGCGGCGGCGGCCGCGCAGCAACTCCTCGCCCGGACGCACGAGGTTCTTCAAGCGCAATTCAAGAGGGTCGATGCCGAGGGCGTGGGCGATGTTGTCGGTGTGCGATTCGCACGCCCACGCGCCTTGCGGGCCGCCGATGGAGCGGAACGATCCTGCGGGCGTGGTGTTGGTGAAGAGGCCCACCGCCTCGCTGCGCAGGTGCTCGAAGCGGTAGGGGCCTGGCAGGCGGTCGGCGGCGCGCTCTGTAACGCGCACGCCGTTGTCGGTGTAGGCGCCCGTGTCCAACTCGACGCGGCACTCGCGCGCTACGAACGTTCCGTCGGCTTGCACGCCGGTGCGGATAGTGGCGCGCGTCGCGTGGCGGCGCACCGTCTTCATCGCCTCCTCCACCGACAGGGCGAGGCGCACCGGACGCCCGGCCAGCCGGCTGAGCGCGGCGGCGAGCGGCTCGATCTTGGTGTAGGACTTGCTGCCGTAGCCGCCGCCCACGTAGGGGACGACGACGCGCACCTGGTCGAGGCGCTTGCGGAAGACGCGCGCCAGCTCCGCACGCACCAGGAAGGGGTGCTGCGCCGACGACCAGACGCTGAGGCGGTCGGCTTGATAGTCGGCGATGACCGCGTGAGGCTCCATCGCGTAGTGGTAGACCATCGGGAACGTGAACGTATCCTCGAACACGTGGTCGCAAGCGGCCATCGCGCCCGCCGCGTCGCCCCACGCCACCTCGTAGCGGTGGCAGACGTTCGTTTCCTGCACCGGCTCGCTCTCCCCGGCGAGCGCCGCCTCCAGGCCGATGACCGGAGGCAGTTCTTCATACTCCGCCTCGATGAGTTCGACGGCCTCCTCCGCCTTCGCTAGGTCGACGGCGGCCACCGCCGCGATGGGTTCGCCCTCGAAGCGCACCTTGCCCATCGCCACGATGGGGCGGTCCTTGCGGTCGGAGCCGTAGTGAGTCTCCATCCCCGTCAACTCGGCGGCAGTGAGGACGGCGTAGACGCCGGGGAGCGCGCGGGCGCGGGAGGCGTCGATGCTCACGATGCGCGCGTGGGGCAGGGGGCTGAGCGCCAGCTTGGCGTAGGCCATACCGGGCAGCGCCAGGTCGGTCGTGTACTTGGCGCGGCCCGACGTCTTCTCTTCCGCGTCCACGCGCGGGACGGCCTGGCCCACCGTGCTGAAAGCGCGCGCGCTCATACGGCGCTGCGTCCCGCCGCCGCCAAGACTGCCTCGACGATCTTCTTGTAGCCCGTGCAGCGGCACAGGTTGCCCTCCAGGCATTCGCTCACCTGCTCGGCGGTGGGGGCGGGCGCGGAGTCGAGCAGCGCCTTGGCGGTGAGCAGCAGGCCCGGCGTGCAGAAGCCGCACTGGAAGGCCGCGTGCTGCGCGAAAGCGCGGGCGAGCGCCTCGCCCAGTGGCTCATCCGCCAGGCCTTCCGCCGTCAACACGCTGTGCCCGCGCGCCTCGAACGCGGGGAGCGTGCAGGAACTCACCGGTCGGCCGTCTAGCAGCACGGCGCACGCGCCGCACACCTGCACGTCGCACGAGCGCTTGACGCTCGTCAGCCCGAACTCGTCCCGCAGCAGGTCAATGAGGAACGCGCGCGGCTCCACCTTCGCTTCGACAGGGCGCCCATTGACCTCGCAGGCGACGCGAATCCGTGGCGTTGCGCTGCTCATGCCGCCGCCTGCGCGATAGCGCGGCGCACGAACACGCCCACCAGGTGGCGCTTGTACTCCGTGCTGCCGTGAAGGTCGTCCACCGCGTCTGCCTGGGCTGCCGCTGCGTCCGCCACCTCTGCGACAGCGGATGACTCCGCATTCAGGTGCTCGGCGCGCTCGCCGAGCAGCAGCGCCTCCGCCTCGGGGAGGCGGCGCGCTACCGGCGGGACGCTCCCCAGCGATAGGCGTGCCTCGACGACTACGCCCTCCGCCACGCGGAGCATCGCACCGACGCCGATGGTTGGCCGGTGGTGTATGCCGAACTTCAGGTACGCCGCCCGCGCGCCGCCGGGCAGCGGAGAGATGCGGACGGCGGTCATCACCTCGCCGGGTTCGAGCGCCGTTTCGTAAGGTGCGATCTGCAAGTCGGCGATCGAGATTCGCCGCTCCCCGGATGCGCCCTCGACCACCGCCTCCGCGTCGTAGAGCAGGAGCAGCGCGGCGGGGTCGGAGTGCGGCTCGGCGAAGCAGAGATTCCCGGCGAGGGTGCCCACGTTGCGGACGCGCGCGTTGGCGACGCGCCGCTCCACCTGCGCGACGAGCGGGAAACGCTCGCGCACAATAGGCGCGCTCTCGATAGCCGTGTGCGTCGCCGCCGCGCCGATTACCAGGGCGCCGCCGTCGAGCGCGACAGCGTCCATGCCGGGGATGGTCTTCACGTTCACCAGGTGGTCGCAGGGCAGGAAGCCGCCCTTCATTGCCAGCAGCAACTCGGTGCCGCCCGCGTAGAGGCGCGCCGCCTCGCCGCGCTCCAGCAGCAGGGCGGACGCCTCCGCCGCGGAGGTCGGCTCGTGAAGTGTGAATGGTCTCACCGGCGCTGCGCTCCCGAATCGTTGGCGGGCGCTATGCTAGGCGGCGCGCCCCGCCGCCACAAGGCGGGCGCACGTTCGTGATAGCCTCACCATTAACCCTCATCTAGCGCAGGCGCTCTCCCTCCATGCAGTACGGCCTCTACCTCCGCTCCTTCCTCACCGACCGCGCGCGGCCCCTCTACGAGCAGTTCGACGAACTGGTGGAGATATGCCACGTTGCGCGCGACGCGGGATTCTCCACCGTAACGATGCCGCAGCATTGGATCTCGCACCCCACGGTCTGGCCGCAGCCCTTTCAGGCGCTCGCGCGCCTCGTCCCCGAGACGGGAGAGATGAACCTGCTCACGGGCATCGTGCTACTGCCGCTGTACAACCCGGTGCTGGCCGCCGAGGAGGTCGCGACGCTCGACCAGCTTTCCAAAGGGCGCGTCATCTTCGGCGTAGGCATCGGCTACCGCGAGGCGGAGTTGGCCGTCGTCGGCGCGACGCGCAAGGAGCGCGCCCCGCGCCTCACCGAGTCGATCGAGGCGATGAAGCAGCTTTGGCAGGGAGAAGCGGTCGATCACGCGGGGGCATACTGGCGGCTGGAGGGCGCGCGGATGGGGTTCACGCCCGTGCAAAAGCCGCATCCGCCCATCTGGATCGCGTGCCAGAGCGACGGCGCCGTTCGGCGGGCGGCGCGCATTGCCGACGCATGCTACCTGGCGCCGCAGATAGGATTCGCGGACGTGCCCGTGCTCGCGGCGGCCTACCGCGACGAACGCGCCGCGCACGGCCTCAGCCCAGGCCGCCTCACCATCTCGCGCGGCGTCGCGTTCGCCGACGACAAACGCAGCGCCATCGAACAGGCCGCCGAGGCCGCCGAGTCTTCCTATCGCATGTACCGCACGTGGGACATGCAGGAGGACACTATGGTGCGCATCAATATCGGCGAGGAGTCCAAGGTCGAGGATTGGGCCGTAACCGGTAACGCGCAGGACTGCTTAGAGGGATTCGGCACGCTGGCCGAGCACGGCGTAGACTTCGTGAACGTGACCTTCTACAACTTGCCGAAGGGCCTGGAAGCGCGCAAGGAGTATCTGCTGCGGTTCGCCGAGGGCGTGATTAACGCGCCGGGGCAGGGGAGCGGCTAGGCAATGGAGCTGAGCGACGAATTCAGCGTAAGCGCGCCGCCGAGCGAGGTGTGGCGCCTCTTCTGGGATTTGCCGCGCGTCGCCCGCTGCTTGCCCGGTTGCGAGTCGATAACGTCCACCGGGCCGGACGCGTACCGCGCCCGCGTCGCGCAGCGTGTCGGCCCGTTCAAGGTCGCCTTCGACCTCGACCTGGCCGTGCAGGAGGCGGTCGAGATGGAGCGCGTGGTCGTCTCCGGAGGTGGCCAAGACCGGATGGGCAACCGCCTCAAGCTCAACCGCCTCTCCCTCGAATTGGAGGAGGCGCCCGGCGGCGGAACGCTGGTCAAGTACGGCCTCGACTTCGCGCTGACGGGGCGGATGGCCACGTTGGGCAACTCGGCGGTCAAGCGCAAGGCGGAGGAGACGCGCCGCGAGTTCAGCGAGCGCATCGCGGCGGAACTAGACGTGGAGTAGAGACAATGGCGGTAAGCGACCTGCGCGAGTGGCTGGAGGGCGTCGAGGCGATGGGCGAGTTGACGCGCGTCGAGGGCGCCGACCCGCATCTCGAACTGGGCGGCATCGTCGACCTGTTCCAGTGGGAGATGGAGAATCCGGCGCTGCTCTTCGAGCGCATCAAGGGGTACGCGGACGACCAGCGCCTCGTCGCCAACGTCCTGACCTCGCTGCCCCGTGTGCTGCTCACGCTCGGCCTGCCCACCACGCTCACCCGGCAGGAGTTCGTGCGCGAGTGGCGCGACAGGATCCAACACATGGAGCCTATCCCGCCCGTGCTGGTGGAGGACGGCCCGGTGCTGGAGAACCGCGCCGTCGGCGAGCATGTCGACGTAACGCAGTTCCCCGCCCCGGTGTGGCACACGGACGATGGCGGGCGCTTCCTCGGCACAGGCTGCATCGTGCTGACCAAAGACCCCGACACCGGGTGGGTGAACGCGGGGACGTACCGCGTGCAGGTGCACGACGAGAAGACGCTGGGCATCATGATTTCGCCCGGCAAGCACGGGCGCCTCATCCGCGACAAGTATTGGGCGCGGGGCGAGGCGTGCCCGGTGGCCGTCTCCTTCGGCCACGACCCGCTCCTGTTGGTGCTCGGCGGCATCGAGGTGGACTACGGCGTGGACGAGTACGCCGTAGCGGGTGGCGTCCGCGGCCAGGCGCTCGATGTCGTCGCCGCGCCCGAAACGGGCCTGCCCGTGCCCGCGTCGTCCGAACTGGTGATCGAGGGCGAGATCCCCATCGGCGAGACGCACGCCGAGGGGCCGTTCGGCGAGTGGACGGGCTACTACGCGGGCGGCGAGCGCGATATGCCCGTCATCAACGTCTCCTCCGTCCTGTGGCGCGATGACCCCATCATCCTCGGCTGCCTGCCAGGCAAGCCGCCTAACGACAACACCTACTTCCGCAGCCCGATGCGCGCCGCCCTGCTGTGGAACGAGTTGGAGCGCGCGGGCATCCCCGGCGTCGTTGGGGCGTGGTCGCACGAGGCGGGCGGCGGACGCCTGCTCAACGTCATCGCCATCACGCAACTCTACCCAGGCCACGCCAAGCAGGTCGGTCACGCGGCGACGTCCGTCCACGCGGGCGCCTACGCCAACCGGTTCGTCATCGTCGTGGACGACGACATCGACCCGACCGACACCAACGAGGTGCTGTGGGCGCTCTGCACGCGCACCGAGGTAACGGAGGACATCGACGTCGTGCGCAAGATGTGGAGCACCTCGCTCGACCCGATGTCTTACGGAGGCGAAGCGGGCCGCTACTACAACAACCGCATGATTATCGATGCCTGCCGCCCCTACGACCGCCTCGACACCTTCCCCGGCGTGGCGCGCAAGACGCGCGCGGAAGCCGACGCGTTGCGCACGCAGTGGCCCAACCTCTTCACGCCCGACGGCAAAGTGCGCCAGGGCGTGGAGCGAGCGCGTCGGGCGGGGTGGGGCGCGCCGAGCGTAAAGCGCAGAGAGTAGGGGGCGCGGGAGACCCATCGGCGATTCCCGCCTTTATTCCGTCATTCCCGCGCACGCGGGAATCTCGCTTCGATTCGGGCGGGACGGCGCGCGAATCCTAGTACATGATGAGGTGAGTGGGGACGAGGCGTTGCGCCACCGGGTCGGCGGCTAGGGCGAGGCCCTCCAACGTGTACGCGCCCAGCAGCAGCGGCCCGTCGTCCTCGCCGAACACCACGAGGGTCACCTCGCTCTCGCTGCCGATGGTCACCCAAGCCCTGCCGTACTCCATATCCACGGAGCGCCCGTCGGCCAGCAGGAAGCGGCGCTTGCCCATGGGTGCGATGCCCAACTCGCGCAGGAGGCGGCCAGGCAGCGTCGTGTAGGCCGCGCCCGTGTCCACCACCGCCTCTACGTCCGCGGAGCGCTGGCCGTCCATGCCCGTTACCCGGAGCGCGCTCGTGAAGGTTCCCATCGTCAAGTGTCCTCTACCCTCAAGTATAGTCCGCGCCTCCGACCACCGCCCGCCCTCAAGGAACTCGAAGGGCAAACGCCCTTCCCCGCTACCCTGCGAGCGCGCGCTCCATCCGCGCCAGTGCTTCACGCAGGTTCGCGGCGGAGTTGGCGAAGGAGACGCGCACGTAGCCTTGGCCGAGTTCGCCGAACGCCGTGCCGGACAGCAACGACACGCCCGCGTCGTTCAGCATCTTGCGCTCGAACTCCTGGCTGGACAGCCCCGTGCCCTCGACGTTGGGGAAGGCGTAGAAGGCGCCCTTTGGCGTGCGGCAGCGCACGCCTGGCAGCGCGTTCAGTCCGTCGACGGTGATGTCGCGGCGCTCAGCGAACTCCGCCACCATCGCGCGCACGCCGTCCTGCGGCGCCTCCAACGCGGTAACGGCGGCCATCTGCGTGAATGCCGCCGTGCAGGACACGCTGTTGGTCATCAGGCGCGACACCGGCTCCACGAGCGGCTCCGGGAACACGCCGTAGCCGAGGCGCCAGCCCGTCATCGCGTACGACTTGGAGAGGCCGTCGAGAATGACGCTGCGCTCGCGCATCCCCGCGAAGCCGGTGATGGAGACGTGCTCGCCCTCGAAGTAGAAGTCCTTGTAGATCTCGTCGCTCAGCACCGTCGTGTCCGCCTCGTTGGCGATCTCGGCGATACGGCGCAGGCCGTTGGGCGGTATGACACTGCCGCACGGATTGTTGGGCGAGTTGACGATGATGAGTTTGGTGCGCGGGGAGACCAGCGAACGCAGTTCATCTACGTCGGCGGCGAAGTCGTTCTCCTCGCGCAATGGCCACGCCACGGGCGTCGCCCCGGCGAAGCGGATCATCGATTCGTAGATGGGGAAGCCGGGATTGGGGTAGATAACCTCGTCGCCCGGCTCGGCGAGCGCCAAGATGGTGAAGAACATCACGGGCTTGCCGCCGGGGGTTACGATAACGCTGCTCGGCGCAACCTCGTAGCCCTGGCGCAGCGCCTGGTGGCGGGCGATGGCCTCGCGCACGTCCATGATGCCGGGCGAAGGCGTGTAGTGGGTGTGGCCCTGGTCGAGCGCGTGCTTGGCGGCGTCGCGGATGTGCTCCGGCGTGTCGAAGTCCGGCTCGCCGATGCCCAGGTGGATGATGCTGCGCCCCTGCGCCTCCAGCGCCCTGGCGCGCGCCAATGCCTCGAACGCCGTCTCCGTCCCCAGCCGCGACATGCGGGCGGCGAGTCTCATAACGCGCCCTCAGCCCCCGGCGATGGGGCGCAGGAAGTGGACCTCGGAGGTGGGCTTGAGGGGGGCGCGCAGCCCCTCCACCGTCTGCTCGCCGTCCACCACGGCGGCGAGGCCCGGGCGGATGCGGTCGCCCTGGACGATCTCGGCCATAACGTCGGGGTGGCGCCCGGCCAGCTGATCGAGCGCATGGCGGAGCGTCGCGCCCTCCACCTCCACGCGCTCCGCGCCGCCGGTGAACCTGCGCATGTGGATGGGGATGAAGAGTGTCGGCATGCGGTTACGCGCCGTTGCCGTTCTTCTCCTTGATGGCGGCGAGGACGCGCTGCGGCTTCATCGGCGCTTGGGTGAGGCGCACGCCCACCGCGTCGTGGATGGCGTTGGCGATGGCGCCGACCGGGGAGACGATGGGCGTCTCCCCGACGCCGCGCACGCCGAAGGGGTGGCTGGGGTTCGGCACCTCGACGACGATCGTGTCGATCATCGGCAGGTCGAGCGCCGTCGGCATGCGGTAGTCGAGGAAGGTGGAGTTCTCCATCACGCCCTGGTCGTTCCAGAAGTACTCCTCGTTCAGCGCCCAGCCGATGCCCTGCGTGGCGCCGCCCTGTATCTGCCCCTCCACGTAGGAGGGGTGGATCGCCTTGCCTACGTCCTGCGCGGCGGTGTAGCGCACCACGTCCACCTTGCCCGTCTCCGGGTCAATCTCCACGTCCACCAGGTGAGCGCCGAACCCGCCGCCGCTGCCGCGCTGGCGGATGGAGCCGCTGGCGGCGAGAGGCCCGCCGGTCTCGGTGAGCTTGGCGGCCAGCTCCTTGAAGGTGATCTTCAACTCCGAGTCGTGGTTGCTGGAGAAGACGCCGTCCTCGAACTCC
>JAPPFU010000258.1 GCA_028875085.1 Chloroflexota bacterium | reverse complement strand
ATCACCATAGGGATGATGTTCATCGCTCGGTCGATGGGGTCATGCATCGGTCGCCTTCTCCTCGGGTTGTTGCTCGTCCGGGGCTTCCGGATCGTTCTGCTCGGCGGGATCCTGTTCGTCGCCGCTCTCGTTCGGCGGGTCGGCCTCGGCCCCACCTGCGGCGATGGCGGCGACGGTGTCCACGACCTTGCGCTCTTCTAGCATACGGCGCAGGGCGTCCTTGGTGGACTGTTCGCGGAACACCTCGCGGACGCGCTTGGCGTCGGCGCCCGGCTCGGAGGCCATGCGCTCGATCTCGGCGTCTACCTCTTCGGCGCCGGCCGCCGCGCCGCACTCCTCGACCAGTTCGCGGAGCACCAGCGCGCGGCGCAGGCGCTGTTCGGCGCTGGCGCGCGCGTCCTCGCGTATCTCTTCCTGGGTCTTGCCCGCCCAGGCGAGATACTGCTGGTAGTACTGGATGGTCATGCGGCCCGTGCGGTGAGCCTCCTGGAAGTCCATCAGGTAGCGGTCGGTCTCTCGCTCGACGATGAGGGGCGAGACCTCCACCACGGCGCCGTCAATCACCTTGCCGATGGCCTCTTCCTTGTGGCGAGCCTCGGCGTGCTCAGTCTCCTGTTGCTCCAGGTCGCCTTTGACCGCCGCCCGCAACTCCTTGAGCGTGTCGTAGCCGTCGCCTACGCCCTTGGCGAACTCGTCGTCGATGGGGGCGGGAACCTTGCGTTTGACGGAGTGCAGGGTGACGCTGAAGCGCGCCGTCTTCCCGGCGACTTCGGTGTTCTCGAAATCGTCCGGCACGGCTATCTCGAACTCCGTCTCCTGCTCGACGGCCAGTTCGAGCAATTTGGCGCCGAAGCCGGGCACGGGCGTGCGGGAGTTTTCGCGAGGGATGAAGTCCTGCTTTTCGCTGGCGATCAGGTTGTGATCGTGGCCGTGCTCTTCGGAGTAGTAGGCGCCGTGCGCGGTGATGTTCAGCAGGTCGCCGTAGGCGGGAGGGCCGTCCACCGGCTCCCACGGCGCGGTGGCGTTGGCCAGGTCTTCCAGCGCCTGGTCGACCTGCGCCTTGCCGACGCGCACACGCTCCTTGGGGACGCGCACGTTGCGGTACGCGCCCAGGTCCACCTGCGGGCGCAGGGGCACCGTGGCCGTGTACTTGAGGGGGTCGAGTTCGAGCGTGTCCAGCGAGATAGCCGGCAGGTCGCCCGGTTCGAGCGCCTCCTGCTCCATCGCCCGCCCCGTGAGTTCGGGGAGCATGAAGTCGAGCGCCTGATTGGCGAGGTAGTCGCGCCCGTAGAGCTGCTCGACGATGCGGCGGGGCGCCTTGCCCTTGCGGAATCCGGGGATGTCGAGCTTGCCGACGACCTGCTTGTAGGCGCGCTCTAGGTAAGGCTCCGCCTCGCCAGGCTCCAACTCCACCGTAAGCACGGCTTCGCGGGAGGGGCGTTGCTCGGTGGAGACCTTCACGCTACTTGGAACGAGGCGCGGAGTGCGTCGCTTCATCCGATGATAACCGATTGAGCGGATACGCGCCGCTATCCGGCGCCGTCTCTTCGGGCTGAGGGTAGAGTTCGTCAAGCAAGTCTAGGAAGGCGGTGAGAATCGCGCCGTAAGCGCCGTCGCGCCGTACCATCGCGGCCGTGGGGAGAGTAACGCGGTGGCCCTCGCGGAGTTCGACGCGGGCGAGGATCCCCTGCGCCAACTCGCGGCGCAGAGCGTTCAGCGGCAGGAAGCTGAGGCCGAGGCCGCGCTCGATCATGCGCTTGGTGGCCTCGATGGAGTCGAGGTCCATCGTGATGCTGGGCAGGATGCCGGCCTCGCGGCAGACGCGGTCGATAAGTTGGAAGTAGGTGCTCTCCTTGTCGTAGACGATCAGCGGCTCGCGCCCCACCTCGTAGATGCTCGCCTCCCCCGCCTTGGCGAACGGGTGCTCAGGATGGGTGACCAGCACCACCTGCTCGTCGTACAGGTGCTTCGTGGCAACCTCCGGGTGGTGGAATGCTCTGCTGACGCCGACCTGTATCTCCTCGCGCAACACCATCTCGAACACCTGGCTCGATCGTCCCGTCTTGATGGCGACTTCGACGCCCGGGTAGCGCTCGCGGAAGGCTTGGACGATGCCGGGGAGGACGTACGCCGACACTGCGCGCGCCGCGCCGATGCGGAGGCGGCCCACAGCGGCGTTGCGGCTCGCCTCCAGCGCCTCGCGCCCGTTGCGCAGCGAATCGAGGGCGCGCTCGACGTAAGGCAGCAGCGCGCGGCCCGATTCGGTCAGGCGCACGCCCCGCCCCATGCGGTGGAACAGCGTCTCGCCCAACTCCTTTTCGATGGAGATGATGCGGGCGCTGAGGGACGGCTGCGTCAGCCCCATGGCGCGCGCCGCCTTGCTGAAGGAGCGGGCGCGCACCACCTCGGTGAACGCTTCCAACTGGCCTAACTCCATATCCGCGCCGGGGCCTCCTTGCCTCCGCCATAGAGCATAGCAATAGGCGGGTAGCGGCGGGAACGGCGCTTGGAGCGCCTTGCGCCCGTTGGAATGCGGGCGCGGGTGCGCTATGGTTAAGATGCTCGCATGGCCAGGAGGTAAGCCCCGTGCTCGGAACGATTCGTCTGCTGCTGCGCTTCGTGTGGCTGGCAATCATGGTGCTTGGCGCCAAGCGGCTGCTGGAGGCCGTCGAAGAGGGGCTCGACCAGGTCATCGCCCAAGCCGAATCGGGCGAAACGCAGGGCGTGCCCGGCGCGCTCCACCGCCTGCACGACGCCCTGCACCGGGGCCACGGCCACGGCTTGCCCAACAACGACGCCGCCGGCGAGATGTAGCGGCGCGCCGAGCGGCCTCCACGTGCAGAAGACCATCTCCTGCGGCGGCCTGCGCCCCGAACACGACGGGCAAGAAGGCGGCCTCGCCGGGGGGGGCCCCCGGCGGCGCGACCACGGCGGCCTGGTGTTCAGCGCCCGGCGCGCCGCGGACGGCGTCGCGCAGGTGGTCTTCCATCCGGAAGATTCGGCGGAGGCGCACGGCGTCGCGGAGTCGCTGCGCTCGGAGTGGGTCGTCTCCGTAACGGGCATCGTGCGCAAGCGCCCCGCCGGGGCGGAGAACCCCAACATCCCCACCGGCGCCGTGGAGGTGCTCGCTCGCGCGGCGCAGGTGCTGAACGAATCGAAGACGCCGCCCTTCGACTTGACGCAAGAGGGGCAGGCGGATGAGTTGCTGCGGCTGCGCTACCGCTACCTCGACCTGCGCACGGCTTCGATGCACGACAACATCGTGCTGCGCCACCGCGTCGTCGCCTATATCCGCCGCTTCCTCGACGACCGCGGCTTCGTGGAGATCGAGACGCCGATCCTCATCAAGGCGACGCCGGAGGGCGCGCGCGACTTCCTAGTTCCGAGCCGCTTGCACCCCGGCGCCTTCTACGCCCTGCCTCAATCGCCGCAGCAACTCAAGCAGTTGCTGATGGTCGCAGGGTTCGAGCGCTACTTCCAGATTGCGCGGTGCTTCCGCGACGAAGACCTGCGCGGCGACCGCCAGTTCGAACATACGCAACTCGACCTCGAGATGTCCTTCGTGGACGAGGAGGACGTGCTCGGGCTGATCGAGGAGTTGTACACGCGGATGATCGCCGAGGTCGCGCCGGAACGCCGGGTGCTCAGCCCATTCCCCCGCCTGCGCTACGATGACGTGATGGAGCGCTACGGGACGGATAAGCCCGACCTGCGCTTCGGCCTCGAACTGGCCGACCTAACGGAGTTGGCGCGAGCGTCGGAAGCGCAGGCACTGCGCGGAGCGGTGGAGGCGGGGGGAATCGTCAAAGGGTTCGCGGCGCCGGGGTGCGCGGGCTACTCGCGCCGCCAGACCGACGAACTGACGGCCTTCGCGCAGACCAGGGGCGCGCGAGGCCTGCTGCCCATCGCCATCGACGGCGCCGCCACGTCGCTCGACACGCTGACGATGGAGCATGTCCGCTCGCCCCTGGCGCGCTTCCTCACGCCGGACGAGGTGAAGGGATTCGCCGAACGCACGGGCGCGGCGCCTGGCGACCTGATCCTCATCGCGGCGGGCGACGCGCCCACCGTTAACACCGCCCTCTCCCAACTTCGCAACGAGATGGGGCGGCGGCTGGGCCTGGCCGACCCCAACCTGCTGGCGTTCGCGTTCGTCACCGACTTCCCGCTGTTCGAGTGGGACGCCGAAGAGGAAACGTGGCTGCCGTCGCACCACCTCTTCACCGCGCCGCGCGAGGAGCATTGGCCGCTGTTGGAATCCGACCCCGGCGCGATCCGCGCCAGGCACTACGACCTGGTGGCCAACGGTATGGAGCTGGCGTCGGGCAGCATCCGCATTCACAACCGCGAGCGCCAGGAGCGCGTTATGCGCTTCCTCGGCTATACGGCGGAGCAGATGGAGGAGCGGTTCGGCCAACTGCTGGGCGCATTGGAGTACGGCGCGCCGCCGCACGGAGGCATCGCGCCGGGCATCGACCGCCTGGTGATGTTGCTGGCGGGGCGCGCGGAGTCGATCCGCGACGTCATCGCCTTCCCCAAGACGCAGACGGGCGTAGACCCGCTCTTCCGAACGCCCGCCCCCGTCCCGCCCGCTCAACTGGACGAACTGGGCATCGCCGTCGCCCCCGCCGAGTAGCGCCCCCGCCCCGCCCGAGGGGAGTCCAGAGGGGCAGCGCCCCTCTGGTGGGGGAGTGGGAGTACCCCCCACAAAAGGTTTTTTATCTTCTTGGGGGTGGGGGGCGGGACAGTGGATATAGTTACGCAAAGGTCTCCGAAAGCGGGAACCTCGCTTCGATTCGCTGTGGCGGAGTAGCGGCGCCCGCATTGCGCGTTGCGTGGTAGGGACAGATTTCAAACCTGTCCTTACGGGACGGCGGCCTGCGCCGTGTATCATCGCGCCAGCACGCTTTGGGAGACCCGCTCATGTCCACCCCGCTCCAACGCCTCGTCGAACTTGGCCTAACCCTGCCCCCGGTCGCCGCGCCCGTCGCCAACTACCTGCCCTACGCCCGCACGGGCAACCTGCTGTTCATCGCGGGCAACGTGTCGCGCGACGTGGACGGCAAGACACTGCCCGGCAAGCTGGGCGAGACGATGAGCGTGGAGGAAGGCTACGCCGCGGCGCGCTCCGCCGGCCTCTATGCCCTGGCCGCGATGAACGACGCGGCGGGCTCGCTGGACAACGTGGCCCGCATCGTCCGGATGCTGGGGATGGTGAACTGCACGCCCGACTTCGGCGGCCAGCCGCAGGTCATCAACGGCGCGTCCGACCTGCTCGGCGAGGTGATGGGCGACGCCGGGCGACACTCCCGCGCTGCGGTAGGGATGGCGTCCCTCCCGGCCGGCGCGGCAGTGGAGATTGAGGTGGTCTGCGAACTCGGCTAACGGCGGGCGCCCTTCTCGCTCTCCATAGTCGCTCCTATGACATATGGCCGTTGCGCGAACGGCAGAAGCGTGAGACGATGCCCCCAATGGACATCCGAACGCTCCCTACGACCCGTCGGCGCGGCCTACCCCTTGGGCGCCGCCCCTCCCGCCTGTTATCTCTCTTTCCGGCGGCGGACGAGCGACCCGTCCCAAAGTGTCCCATTCCCGTCCCGTATTCGTCCCAAAGCGCCCCGTTTCCGTTGCGCCGCCCGTCCCACCCTCCAAGCGCAAATAGGGTGGAATGGGACGAAGTGGGACGCTTTTTTGAGGAAAACCCGCATGAGGCGGGCAGGGCGAGGCGGTGGAGGGCATGCGTAACGGCTCCCACAAAGGGAAGCAGGGAAGGAGACCGGTCGGGACTTGCGGCTAACGCTATGCCGCGCCGGCGGCGGAGCGGGCGGCCTGGAGCGTGTTGCGGAGCAACATCGCGATGGTCATAGGGCCGACGCCGCCGGGCACAGGCGTGATCGCCCGCGCTTTGGCCGACACCCCCTCGAAGTCCACGTCTCCCACCAGGCGAGTACCCGACTTCGTGGAGGTGTCTGGCACGCGGTTGATGCCTACGTCGATGACGACGGCGCCTTCGGGCGTCATGTCGGCGGTGAGCATCCGGGGCCGCCCGACGGCGGCGACGATGATGTCGGCGCGGCGCGTGTGCTCCGCCACGTCGGGCGTTGCGGTGTGGCAGAGCGTGACTGTGGCATTGCCGCCCGGCCCGCGCTGCATGAGCAGGGCGGCCAGCGGCTTGCCCACGATGTTGCTGCGCCCGAGGATGACCACGTGCTTGCCCGCAGGGTCTGCGCCGCTGCGAATGAGCATCGTCTGCACGGCGGCGGGAGTGGCGGGGACGAAGCGAGGGCGGCCTTCCAGCAGCCGCCCGCTGTTCACCGGATGCATGCCGTCCACGTCCTTGTCGGGCGAGATTTCGGCGATGACCTCGCGCTCGTCCACGTGGCCGGGCAGCGGCAGTTGCACGAGGATGCCGTGGAAGCGCTCGTCCGCGTTCAGGCGGCGCACGAGTGCGACGATCTCCTCCTGAGGCGCGTCGGCGCCGAGGATGAAGGTCTCGCTCGCCATCCCTGCCTCGTCGCAGGCTCGGCGCTTGTTGCGTACGTAGACGGCGGACGCGGGATCGTCGCCCACGAGCACGGCGGCGAGGCCGGGCCGGATGCCCGATTGCGCGTGGAGTTCGCTCACCTCTTGCGCGATCTCGGCGCGGATGTCCGCCGCCATAGCCCTGCCGTCGATGATCGTCGCCGCCAATGCGCGCTCCTTGCCGAATGTGGCGTGGGCGATGATAGCAGCGAGCACGCTGTCGCCTATACTGCCCCGGTATGGACGCACGGGCAGAGGACGGCTTGGCCGTTGGCGTGGACATCATCGAGATCGAACGCATAGCGGCGACGCTGCGCCGCTTCGGGCAGCGCTTCGTGGAGCGCGTGTATACGGTGGACGAGGCGGCCTACTGCCGCGGGCGCGCGCCGCAGTTGGCCGCGCGGTTCGCGGCCAAGGAGGCGGTGATGAAGGCGTTGGGGACAGGAACGCGCGGGGTGGGGTGGCGCGAGGTCGAGGTGGTGCGCGCGCCCAGCGGCGCGCCCTCCTTGCGTCTCCACGGCAGGGCGGCGGAGCGCGCGGCGCGCCTCGGCATGGAGCGGCTGGCCGTGAGCCTGTCGCATTCGCGCGCCTACGCAGTCGCGTCGGTGGTGGGGAGGCGCGCGTGAAGGTCGTAACCGCCGCCGAGATGCGCGAGATCGAGGAGCGCGCGGCGCAAGCGGGCGTGTCGGCGGATGCGCTGATGGAGGCGGCGGGCTTGGCGGTGGCGCGCCGCACGGCTCAGATGCTGGATAACGTGCGCGGCAAGCGCGTCCTCGTCCTGACCGGGCCCGGCAACAACGGCGGCGACGGGATGGTGGCGGCGCGCTACCTCGCCGACTGGGGCGCGCTGGTTACGCTGTGCATGACCAGTCTGGCGCGCCGCAACGACAAGCTCGAAGAGTGCCGGGCGCGCCGCTTGCGCATCGTTGACGCGTTCGACGACGACGGCCAATGGGCACTGCAGAACTATCTGTCGCTAACCGACCTGGTGCTGGACGCGGTGTTGGGCATCGGGGCGCGGCTGCCGCTGGACGAACCGCTGCGCCGCGCGTTCGAGGCGTTGTCCGACGCGCGCCGCGCCAACCCGGCGCTGCGAACAGTGGCAGTAGACTTGCCCACGGGGTTGGACGCGGACACCGGGGCGGTGGACGAGGCGACGCCGTCCGTTGACCTCACCCTGGCGCTCGGCCTTCCGAAGGCGGGGTTGTTCCGCTTTCCCGGCGCGGGACGCGCAGGACGCGTAGAGACACTGCCCATCGGGTTGCCGGAGGGGGTAGACGAGGCGGCGCGCTTCGAGTTGACGGACGATGCGCTGGCAGATTCCTTCTTGCCGCCGCGCCCGGCGGATGGCCACAAAGGGACGTTCGGGACGGCGCTCATCGTCGGCGGCTCGCGCCGCTACACGGGCGCGCCCATGCTCACCGCAGCCGGCGCGTACCGCGCCGGAGCGGGCCTGGTTACGCTGGCCGCGCCCGACGAGGTCTACCGCCTCATCGCCGGACAGATCCCCGAGGCTACGCACCTGCCGCTTCCGCAGAGCGCTGAGGGCGCAGTGGGTCCAGAGTCTGCGCCATTAGTGCGGCAGGTGTTGGAGAACGTGCGCGCCGCCGCCGTCGGGCCTGGCCTGGGAGCGGGCGAAGGCGTGCGCCGCTTCGTCCAAGCGTTGCTGCTCACGGCGCCGCCCGTCGAGGTGTCGCTCGTGTTGGACGCCGATGCGCTGAACGCGCTCGCCGCCTCCTACGGGTGGAGCGAGCAGTTGCGCGCCCCCGCCGTGCTGACCCCGCACCCCGGCGAGATGGCACGCCTGATGCGCTTGCCCGTTCACGAGGTGCAGGCGGATCGTCCGGCGGCGGCGCGGGAGGCGGCGGAGCAATGGGGGCAGGTCGTGGTGTTGAAGGGCGCCCACACGGTTACGGCTTCTCCCGACGGACGGACGGCGCTGAGCCCGTTCTCCAACCCCGTGCTTGCCACCGGCGGGACGGGCGACGTGCTGGCAGGCGTCATCGCGGGCCTCCTCGCGCAGGGCGCCGCGCCCTACGAGGCGGCGGTGGCGGGCGTGCACGTCCACGCGTCGGCAGGGGAGGCGTTGCGCGAGAGCCTGGGCGACGCGGGCATGCTGGCGGGCGACCTATTGCCCGCAATTCCACGGGCGCTGCGCGCGTTGCGCCGCGCGCCATAGGAGCGATGATGGAAGCGAAGCACCTGGTTTGCAGCATCACCGTCGAGGACATCCCCTCGGTGCGCGCCTTCTTCGAAGCGTTCGGCGGCTCGCATCTGCGCGACTTCGAGGCGGACGGCGCGCCTGCGGCGTGGCTCCAGGTCGGCGCGGGCATCGTCGAGCTGGTCGAGCGGCGGCACGGGATGCCCTTCTATCCGCCGCTGGCGGTCAGGCTCATCGTGGACGACCCGGCCGAGTGGCGCGCGCGCCTTGCGGAACGCGGGCACGCGCCGCCGGGGGGCGGCGGCGACCTGCAACTGGCGACGCCCGCTGGGCCGGCGTTGACCATCGCGCGAGCCGTGCCCGGTGTGGACGACGCGCCGCTCTCCGTCCCGCACGACCCGGCGGGGCCGAACGTGCTCCACTTCCAGACCACGTGGTGGTCGAAGCGCTGGCGCGAGGACTACGACTTCCTGACGGACGGTGGCCTGGGGTTGGTTACGTCGCGCGGGCGCGCGGGGCCTGAGGGCGGGCGCATCTGCTTCCTGCGCGCGGCCTACGACGGCAAGGCAATCGTGGAGGTGGTGGACGGCCTGTACGACGACTACGCCGGACCGGGCCTGCACTGGCTTATCTCCATCGTAGTGGACGACGCGGCGGCCTTCCAGGAGCGCATGGCCGCCGCTGGTCAACCGGTAAGCGGCGTAGGCCTGACGCCGTGGGGCGTGCCGTCTTTCACCGGCAAGACGGAGCACGGCCCGCTTCTGTTCGTCTACCAGGAGCGCGAGGGCGGAACGCCGGGCATGGTCGGCGAACCGGCGGGGCTAGCGGGAATGTAGGGGAGTACCTATCCCCGCAGCGCCGCCAGGAGGGCATCGTGGATGCGGCCGTTGGTGGAGATGCCGCTTTCGCCGTAGATGGTCGGTGCGCCGCCCCAATCGGTGAAGCGGCCCCCTGCCTCCTCCACGATGGGCTTGAGCGGGGCCGTGTCCCACGCCTTCAACTCGGGGTCGAGCATCGCGTCGATGCGCCCGGTGGCGACGAGGTAGTGGCCGTAGCAGTCGCCCCAGCCGCGAACCGTGCGCACAGCGTGCGACACCCGCGCGTAGGCGCCGCTCAGGTCGTAGGCGTCGAAGATGCGCGTGCTCGTCTGCGAGATGGTCGCCTCCGACAGCGACGCCGTTGCCGATACGGCGGCGCGGGCGGGGTTGGCG